>DASVBM010000491.1:0-5172 GCA_036375835.1 Chitinophagaceae bacterium
CAAAACTACCGATGACCCCTGGCAGATAACGGCCGATGGGGGTGGGGTGATAGTCAACACCGGTGGCGTGTGCATGGCCACTGTGGTACTCGCATTGGCGGTGCAGCCATTGCTGTTAGAGACAGAAAGGAGATAGGTACCTCCCTGGCCGGCTGTAATTTCATTCGCAACCAGCCCCGGAATCAGTATTCCATTAATATACCATTGTTGCTGCGCAATGTTCCCGCTGCCAGGTGTCACTACGCTGGTGATCGTGGTGGTTTCACCCTCGCAAAGGCTGCTGTCTGGCAGTGTCAGCACCACTACAGGTTCAGAATTCACCGATACGTTTTGTGAACTGCTGTCGGTACAGCCCGCCGAACTGACCACGAGCTTCACAGCATACGTGCCCTGGATAGAATAGGAGTGGGATGGATTTGCAAGTGCAGACAAACTGCCATCCCCGAAGTTCCAGTTGTAAGTATACGATCCCGATGCCGGGTTACTGGTAAATTTGAACAGGTTGCCCTTCAGGCATTGTGTTCCTTTATCAACCGAAAATGCTGCCGCGGGCGCAGCGGTAACGATAACCTGCCTGGTGATGGTATCTGTACATCCCGAATTGCTTACGGCAACCAGTACAACATTGAAACTGCCAGGGACATTATAGCTGTGCGCAGGATTTGCAACAGTAGCGTTTGTTGAATTATCGCCGAAATCCCACAGGTACGTGAGTGTTCCTGGTGCAACCGCACTGGTGTTGGTAAACTGGAAGTTGTTGCCGGCATAACATTGCACGGCCTTGTTAATCAGAAAATCCGCCACCGGCTGTGCAGACACTATTACAGTGGATGAAGCGGTATCGCTGCAGCCGTCTGCAGTTGCTGTCAGCGCCACGTTATAAGTTCCGGCTGCAGCGTAAGTATGGGAGGGGTTTTGCGATGTTGATGAAACACCGTCACCAAACTGCCACTGGTAAACAATGCTGCTACTGCCACTGCCATTAGCGGTGAAGACGAAATTATTTCCAGTGAGACACTGGCTGGATCCATTGACGCTGTAATTTACTACCGGAGATGCTTTTACGGTCAACACCTGGCTGGCGGTATCACTACAGCCTGCATTGTTCACCGCAATCAGTTGCACATTGAATATTCCCGCCGAAGTATAAATGTGGCTTGGATTAACAGCGGTAGCCGACGTGCTGTTGTCGCCGAAATTCCATAAATAGCTTGTGCCGCCGGTAGACGCGTTGGTAAAACTGAAGCTGTTCCCCGCCAGGCATTGCGTGGTACTATTGATACTAAACCCGGCAAGTGGTTGAAGATTGACAGTAACGTTCTGACTCGTGCTGTCTGAACAACCGTTGGCTGAAACAATAAGTTTTACCGTGTAATTTCCTGCGGAGAGATATGAATGCGACGGGTTCGCTGTATTTGAAACAGATCCGTCACCAAAACTCCAGTTATACACTGTTCCGGTACCGTTAGCGGTGCTGATGAAGCTGAAAGCGTTTCCTTTTAAGCATTGATCACCCTTGTTTACCTGGAAAGCAGCGACCGGCGAACTCACTACTACTACCGGCCGGGTGAGGCTATCGGTGCATCCGTTGGCAGATGTTGAAATCAATGTAACGTTGTAGTTCCCGGCTGAAGCATAGCTGTGAACAGGGTTCAGTGCCTGCGAAGTACTGTTATCCCCGAAATTCCATGATTGGCTGTTGCTTCCGGTGGAAGTATTGCTAAAACTGAATTGGTTGGCCGAAAGACATTGGCTGCTGTTATTGATATTGAAGCCTGCTGTTGGTTCCGGATAAACAATGGTTACCATAGTTGCGCTGTCTGTGCAACCACTCCCTGTAATCGCGGTCAAAGTCACCGTATAATTTCCTGCAGCGGCATAGCTATGTGCGGGACTCGTTGCGGTAGATGTGCTGTTATCCCCGAAATTCCATTGGTAGGTGGCGCTGCCCGTGGTGGTATTGGTAAAACTGAACTGGTTCGCGGCAAGACATTGCGCTGTATCGTTGATGCTGAAGCCGGCCACCGGCTCAGGGTTGACCGTAACCGGTTGCGTAGTGCTGTCGCTACAGCCATTCATTGAAACTAAAAGCTGTACATTGAATGTTCCTGCCTGTGCATACGAATGCGAGGGGTTTGCTGAGGTGGAAGTAGATCCGTCTCCAAAGCTCCAGTTATAAGATACGCCTGGTGTAACGCCGGTGGCGTTGAAGTTAAAAGCGTTGCCCCCCAGGCATTGATCGCTGTCGTTCACCTGGAAAACTGCTGCAGCACTTGTTGTAACAACCACCTGCCTGGTCATTGTATCGGCGCAACCCTGCGAGGTCGTTACAACCAGGGAAACTGGGTAACTTCCTGCTCCAACATAGCTGTGCGTCGGGCTTGTTACCGCGGAGACAGAATTGTCGCCAAAATCCCAATGGTAACTCCCCGTTCCCGAACTGCTGTTACTGAAGGCAAAACTATTCCCGGCGAGACACTGTAAGGAATCGTTCACCGCAAAAGCTGCAACAGGAGTTTCGTATACAGTAACCACGCCACTTGTACTGTCACTGCAGGCGGTGACTACAGACGGGATGAGCCTTACATAGTATGTTCCGGGTGCGGCATACGTATGGCTAACGGTATTTGTGGCAGCAGTATTGCCATCACCAAAAAACCAGGTGTATGTGCCTGTAGACGGGGTACTGAACAGAAAGCTATTGCCCTTGTAACATTGGGCACTGTCATTTATCGTAAACGAAGCAGGAGATCCGTTCTGCACTGTTACCTGCATACTGCTGCTGTCAGCGCACCCATTGGCAGAAGTAACCAGTTTTACCAGGTATGTGCCGGTTGCAGAGTAAACGTGCGATGGGTTGGTGACAGCACTGTTGCTTCCGTCGCCAAAACTCCATTGGTAACTTGTACCTGGGCTGTTGGCCTGCGTAGTGAAGCTGAAACTGTTGCCCGGTAAACACTGGGATGCGGAATTAACATTGAATGCCGCAATTGGTTTCGGCGTTACGGTAACCATGACAGAATCAGTAGCAACACAGCCGGTGGTGCCATCTGTGACTGTCACATAATATTTCGTTGTTGCGGACGGATTCGCAACAGGGCTCGCGATATTCGTCGCGGACAAACCTCCCGAAGGTGTCCACTGGTAAGTATATCCGGTGGTACTTGCGGGACCTATTGTTACGGAAGACCCGGCACAGACAGATTTATCCGGGCCTGCGTCGATAGCCAGGGAAGTGCCGTTCAGTGTGATGGACAAAGTGTCCCGGCAGTCGCAGGTAGGACAGCCGGTGTTTGGATAAGGTGTTACAATGACCCGGTAATTAGGACCGAAAGAAGGACTCGGGATTGTGATCGTCTGGCCTGTTCCGAGTTGTGTAGTAAAGTTGCTGTTGTACCAGGTGTAACCCTGGAAGCCCGGAGGGCCGGTTAAAGTGGCCGTGTTGTTATTACAATTGTATTGCGCAGACCCGGTGATCCCGCATTCTGACACATCCACATATGCGTAGCCGAAGTGCGCAGACTTGGTGCAGTCGGTAGTGGTAAACTCCAGGTATAAAGTCTGACCCGCATACTCACTCAGGTTCACGTAAACCGAAGACCAATTCTTGTACCGTACAGTTGCATCCGGTCTTTTCTGAATCGCTGAAGACTGGAAGCCGGGAAGGGATCCGGATGCCACAAATGAAAAATCGGCACAGGGTATTGTGGCACCTGTAGCCGGCTGATAAAGTTTGGCTATAAAACGAGGTTGTTCTGCATCGGTATGCAGGTTGGCTGTGCCGGGATTTTCCAGTACTACAGCATAGGAAAACGTGATGGCAAAATCAGTAGCTACTGCGGGGACATTGATAACATATCGAACCGCTTCAGCAAGTGAGTTGGGACAACTGCAGGTGGGAACATCCGCATCGCTTCCGAGTTTCAGGGAATACCTGCTGCCATTAGGCGGATGCACGGAAAATCCCCCGTATAAGTCCGTGGCGGTGGGGTTCGCGTTTCGGTCCTGGATCATTTGCCTGTTAACAGTATTGGTATTGGAGAGCCAGGTGTTATTCGGAAGCAATATATAGTTCACCCCACCTGATGAAGTCACCTGGCCGATATTGGTTTGCCAGTTGGTAAAGTTTCCGTATTCGAAATCAAGGTTAGGCGGGCAGGCTATAGTTGCCGTTGAACTGGTCAGCATTGTTATGTTCGGGCTGATCTGCTGGCTTAATACCGTTCCACGTTCAGGAAAACCAGACTGGTGTTCAATGTGACTCTGCGGTTCCTGCTCCTCACTTCCATACTCATTCACCCGGTACCACTGATCATTGAACAATCCCATGTATTGATTTCCATCGAAGCTCCATACCTTCTCGTACCGGAACCCGGTAACCTCCTCACCCCGTTCATTAATAAAGCCCCAGCGGTTGCCATTCCTTACCGCTGCAATATGGTTGCGATATTGGTTTACCTCGTCATATCTTTTTGTGGTTACAGGAATGCCATTCTCATTTACCGGAACAGACTTTTTTCCTTTGTATGCTATCGCGAAGCCATTGATAAATCCGCCTGCACTGTCCCATGTGTTATTGTCTGCAGCGATACCGGTTCTGATATTGTGAAACCGATATTCTCCATCGGCAGATGGAGCCGTTTTTACTGCGGTACCCGCAGAATTCTGCGCAAGTGAAGAAATGCTGATGACTATCAGCCAGTTTAGCAAAACAGGCCTCATACGGATATGGGTTTGAATGAAAGTAAATGGCAGAGTCAGGGTTAGTCAATACCCTTTTCGTGTAATACCAGTCTGTTTAACCTGAATTTAATTCGCGTAGATATCCCCCTTGTTCCCGCCAACAATAACGATGTGAAGAATGATTCGAGTATGTGAACCTGTGGAAGAATTATTTCACCTCGTTGCAATCGAAAAATTCATGCGATAAATAACGATCCGGCGACAATCAATACTGAACGAACAAGTGCTGAAGCGGAATTTTTTCATCCGATAAACCTGGTAGGTTTTTATAGAATTACAATGTTTACCATTAGCTTTTTCTGTCGCTGTGTATCGCATGATATCTAAGGTTGAATAATCGATACCCAAAGGAGCCACATATCAAAACAGCAGGCAACGATCAAAATCACCGTTCTCCTGAGATAGATCATTAAAGCGATTATGACTGTC
>DASVBM010000242.1:0-2061 GCA_036375835.1 Chitinophagaceae bacterium
AAAGACCTCGGTAAGAGCCGCGAAGAATCCTGGATCACTGAGATAGGTTTCGTGATCAACGAGATTGACCACACCATCGCGAGGCTGCATCACTGGATGAAGCCCGAAAAGGTCAGGACCAACCTCATCAATCTACCCTCCGGCAGTTATGTGTACAAAGAACCGCTGGGTGCGGTGCTGATAATCGGCCCCTGGAATTACCCGCTACAACTATTGTTTTCTCCGCTGGTGGGTGCGCTGGCTGCAGGTAACTGCGTGGTACTTAAACCGAGCGAATATGCCGAAGCCACAGCGGCGGTAATGAAGACGATCATCAGCTCGGCATTTTCTACTGATTATGTGCTTTATACACCGGGTGACGGAGCAGTAGTGGTACCTGCAATGATGAAGCACTTCAGGTTTGACCACGTGTTTTATACAGGCAATGCTTTCACCGGCAGGCTGGTCTACCAGATGGCTGCGGAAAAACTGGTACCGGTAACCCTGGAGCTCGGCGGGAAAACACCCTGTGTTATAGAACACGACGCAGATCTTACTGTTGCCGCAAGACGCATCGCCGTCACTAAATTTTCCAATACCGGGCAGATGTGTGTGGCGCCGGACTACCTGCTGGTGCATGAATCAGTGCAGCAGCGGTTCATGGAAAAGCTGGCGGAAGTGTTAAGGAAGTTTTTTACCGACCGCGCAGAACTGAACCCCGGCTACGGAAGGATCATCAACGAACGCCATTTCGAACGGCTTATTTCTTACCTCGAATGCGGAACCATCGTCACTGGCGGACGGTACGATAAGGAAACGCGTTTTCTTGAGCCCACCATCCTCAAAGACGTGCCGGAAAATTCAGCAGTAATGCAGGAAGAGATCTTCGGGCCGATTCTGCCGGTATTTCCATTCAGCACACCTGAGTCAGCGCTGCAACTGATCGCGCGGAACCCGGACCCGCTGGCGTTCTATATTTTCACGCAGAATGATAAAAAAGCAGAATGGTGGTTGCGACAAGTGCCATCCGGTGGCGCATGTGTGAATAACGCCTCCTGGCATCTTACGAATCCGGACCTGCCGTTTGGCGGCCGCGGCAGCAGCGGCACGGGCCGCTATCACGGACGCTATTCATTCGAAACGTTCACCCATCTGAAAGCGGTACTGAAAACCCCTGCTTGGTTTGATCCTTCCTTACGGTACCCGCCATTCCAGGGAAAACTGGGTTTATTTAAGAAATTGTTCCGGTAACTGGCACAGAATTCCCGGCATACCAGTAAAACTATGTTATGCCTATACCAGCACATAAATCAAAAGCTTCACACAAGACTTCGAAAGGTGACACCAGCCGCAGTTCCGACATGGGTAGAAAAACGGCTTCCGGAGGCCAGGCAGAAGTGAGTAACCAGGGGCATCCGAAAGGAAACAACAGGCAATACGATCACGGGAAGAAGAAATAATATAAAGCCGGTGGATTGCTTAACCGGAGAGAAACACCGGGAAGCTGGCGTAGCCGTGTAAATCACCGGCTCACCTCAACAATTTCAGCTTCACCATTTCGATCCGGGTATCGCTTACATTCAGGATGTCGAACTGTATGTCACCGATCACGATCGTCTCTTTCTGCTTGGGGATGGTTTCGTACTCATTGATGATATAACCGGAAAGCGTTTCTGATTCCGCTTCCGGGAATTCAAAGCCGTATTTCTCATTCAGATAATCCAGTTCCATCCGGCCGGAGAAAATAAATTCCTTTTCTGAAATCTGCTTCTCCACGAACTCCTCCACATCGTATTCGTCCCGGATTTCCCCAAAGATCTCCTCCAGCACGTCTTCCATCGTGATGATTCCCGCGGTGCCGCCAAACTCGTGCTCTACCCATGCGATGCTCTTCCGCTCGCGGCTGAACTTATTGATCAGGTCTGTAGCACTCATACTTTCCGGTACGGCGGGAATACTGAGCAGTATCGAACGAATGTCCGCTGGTCTCTTGAACAGGTCGAGCTGGTGCACATAACCAAGGATATTATCTATGCTGTCTTCATAAACCACCAGTTTACTGAGCCTGGTCTTTATGAACTT
>DASVBM010000486.1:0-3077 GCA_036375835.1 Chitinophagaceae bacterium
AAATGCCATTGTACTTGCGCACTACTACCAGGAGCCGGATATACAGGATGTGGCGGACTTTATCGGGGACAGCCTCGGCCTCTCACAAAAGGCGCAGAGCACCGATGCAGACATGATCGTTTTCGCAGGCGTACATTTCATGGCAGAGACGGCCAAGATCCTCAACCCTAAGAAAAAAGTGGTGCTCCCCGATCTGAAAGCGGGTTGTTCGCTGGCAGAATCAGCCCAGCCGGACCTGTTCCGTCGTTTCAAAGAGAAGTATCCGGATCATATAGTGATAACTTATATTAATTGTACAGCGGAAATCAAGGCTTTAAGTGATATTATCTGTACTTCCACCAATGCAAAGGCGATCATCGACAGCCTGCCAAAAGACCAGAAAATCATATTTGCGCCGGACAAGAACCTCGGTGCCTGGCTGATAAAGCAAACAGGACGCAATATGGTGCTCTGGAATGGCGCCTGCATGGTGCACGAGATATTCTCCCTGGAAAAGATCACAAAGCTCAAGCACAGGCATCCTAATGCCAAAATAGTGGCACATCCGGAATGTGAGCAGGCTGTGCTTGACGTAGCGGATTATATTGGCTCGACTACCGGGTTGCTGAAATACACTATGACTGACAGCGCACAGGAGTACATTGTAGCCACCGAGACTGGGATCCTGCACCAGATGCAGAAGGCATCACCCCGGAAAACGTTTATCCCGGCACCGCCGAATAATGCCTGTGCCTGTAACGATTGTCCGCATATGAAGCTGAACACCCTGGAGAAACTGTACCTGGCGATGGAGTATGAAGTGCCGGAGATCCTGATGGACGAGGAGCTTAGGTTGAAAGCGCTGAAACCGATCGAAAAGATGCTCGAGATCAGCAAAGCGGCCGGATTGGTGCCAAAGGATTAGACCAGATTGAAAATAAACACGATGAAGCCGGCTTACAGTGTGAGCCGGCTTCGTAATAAAAGACCCTGATCCCGCGATGATACAAAATAGCTTTCGTGCTGACTGTTGTTTACCCAGGGAGATAAAAAACAAATCTGAATAGAATCGTTTTTCCTATCCAAGGATGTGAAACGATGCCTCCTGCAAATACGTCTTCAAACCTTTTATATCCGGTATCAATCGATAGTTATTAGAAGCGCTGTCAAATAGCGCAGTGCACTTCATTAGATCTATTATCTTCTGTATCTGGCTGGTAAGATGAGGCAGGCATCCGCCTTCTGCTAACGGAAAACAAAAGCGTTCGCAGGTCGTAGCAATGATCAGCAGCATGGTTCGTATGTAAAATGTCACAGTCTGGAATGACAACTGTCATCGTTTATCTGATGATTGTAACGAGAACTTGCGTGAGATATTTTTCTTCATTAACAGATACTCATATGAAAGAAGATCTGTACACTCCCGCGGCGCCGGGTTTACAACAGTCCCCAATCACAGAACCCGTGCAGACAGAGATGCTCAACCGGCTTTGGGAAATTCAAAAGAAAGAAGGGTTTATCAGTGACGAAGCAGTCGGAAGGCTCTCCCGTGATTTCGGAATTACGCGTGTGGAGGTGGAAGGTGTGATCTCCTTCTACCATTTCTTTCATCGTAAACCTGCAGGTAAATTCACAATTTACCTTGACAATAGTATTGTGAGCGACATAAAAGGTTTCAACCGGATACGGGAAACTTTTGAAAGGGAGACAGCAACTTCATTTGGTTCTGTGGACCGTACGGGTACATTTGGGTTGTTTGTCACACCCTGCATAGGCCTAAGTGACCAGTCGCCAGCCGCGCTCATTAATTTCATGCCTTTCACCAACCTGAATGCAGTGAAGGTGAAGGAGATAATTACACGCCTGAAAAATGGAGAATCGCCTGAAACATTTTGTGATTCGCCTGCGGATAATATTCGTTACACACCCCCGAAATCGATGTTTTTCAGCAATATGGTACCTGGTGGTGCGCTGAAAAAGCTGGTGGCGCTCAAGCCGCAGGGGATCATTGAAGAAATTAAACAATCTGAGCTTGCAGGCCGGGGAGGCGCCTATTATCCTACCTGGAAAAAATGGGAGGCGGCGAGGTTACAGCCAGCCACACCAAAATATATTGTCTGCAATGCTGATGAAGGTGAGCCGGGTACATTTAAAGACAGGGTACTGATGAATACCCAGCCTGGCTCGTTAATAGAGGGTATGATCGCCTGCGGTTATGCAACCGGCGCTTCTCACGGAATTATTTACCTACGCGGTGAATACTGGTGGCTGAAGCCTAAACTGGACCAAGCCATACAGACCTATTCCACACTGGGACTACTTGGAAAGAGTTGTGCAGGAATTAAAGATTTTGACTTTGATATACGTGTACAGATGGGCGCCGGCTCTTATGTCTGTGGAGAGGAAACCGCGCTGCTTCAATCACTGGAGGGAAAACGCGGAGAACCACGTACCAAATGGTATTTCCCCGTTGAAAGAGGGTACCTGCAGCAACCAACCGTGATCAATAACGTTGAAACTTTCTGCGCAGCCGCGAGAATTCTCGAGATGGGCGTTGGTGAATACCGGAAGTTTGGAATTCCCGGATCACCGGGTGTAAAACTGATCAGCGTTTCCGGAGACTGCAGGTTACCGGGCATATATGAAATAGAATGGGGAATGACGGTGGCGGAGTTGTTAGAACTCTGCCAGGCTGAGGATCCTTACTATATTCAGGTTAGCGGTCCTTCTGGCGAATGTATTTCCATCAAAGAAAAATTCCGTCGTATTTCGATGCTGGACCTGATGTCGCGGAGAGATCTCCGTTGCGGCGGATCGTTTATGATATTCAACAGCCAGCGCGACATTGTTAAGCTGCTGATGAATTTCGCTGAATTTTTTACGCACGAATCCTGCGGCGTATGTACCCCCTGCCGGGCGGGGAATTTCATTATCGAACGGAAACTTGAAAAACTGAAAAACGGCACCGCCAACGCAACTGATCTGGAAGAACTGAAGAACTGGGGAACAATCATGCGGAATACCAGTCGCTGCGGGCTGGGAAAGACTGCCACCAATAACATTATCGCAGCTATGGAAAAATTCAGTGACTATTTCCG
>DASVBM010000162.1:0-6901 GCA_036375835.1 Chitinophagaceae bacterium
TGGAAAGTTTCTGTACATAGTCCGGCGGCAGCCGGTCAAATGAAGCCGGTGATGACGGATCATCTTCAAAGAAATCGGTTGTATATCTCAGGATCTGCATTAACGCTGCTTCGTCAAGAAAACGGATGCGCCCTTTGGCATGCACGCTCATATAATTCCATGTGGACGCCGTTTGCTTGTTAGTATACCAGCTGGCACTTACATAAGTATGTGCACCGGTAAAAACTGCAAGGACATTTGGATTCTGTTCAAATGCAAGGTGATGATCGGTTTGCTTCATGATGTGGCCGCTGAGGAATAAATCCTCTCCTCTATCCTCTATGAAGCAAGGAATCTGTGTGGCAACCGGCCGTGCATTTGCGTCAGAGCCACAGATGAAAGCGAACGGATGATCACGGATAAAGTCGAGTACTTTCGCAGGATCTTTCTCCTTGAAATAAGGAAGGCTGTACATGGCCCGAAGATAAAAAAACGGCCGGGATCAGACTGAATTATTCCGGGAGCGGCTTCTTCTGTAAACCTGTCGCAGTATAAGCATGATGACATTTACAAGCCACGAAAATGTGTTGGTGATGATTATCGGCCAGTCTTTTCTCAGAATGCCATAGCAGACCCACAAACTCAGGCCTGCTATCAGCACAACCAACATTACAGCCGAAATTGCATCTGCTTTTTTTTCCCGGATTAATTTCAGCAACTGGGGCAGCATACTGATCCCTGTAAGCACTCCAGCCGCGATTCCTATGACCTGCGTTAACATCATTCCGGTCTTACCACAATAAATACTATACCAGCTTATTCGAAATATGGCCGGAAAGCATCGTGAGACTTTAATTCTTCCACCAGTTCAATGGTAAGTGGTTTATTGATAAAGTCGATCACGATCGGGTATTTCTGAGCCCGGATAAAATCTTCCGGGTTAACTGTAGACGATAAAATTGCAATTTTTGTTTGGGGCAACCGGTCGCTGTATTTGCGAATGTAATCTTCGAGAAAGCTCCACCCGTCCATCACAGGCATGTTCAGGTCCAGCAGAATCAGGTCAGGAGCTGCCACCCCCGGCCCGCCTTTTTTCTTCCGCTCAAAATACGCCGAAAAATAATCGATCCCTTCTTTACCATTACCAAGTTTTTCGACCTCTTTGCAAAATTCAGTTTTTTTCAACACCATTTCGCAGATTGCCCAGGTGACCATGTCGTCATCGATCAATAATACCTTTTGAAGCATCGATTATCTTTTAAAATAAATCTTGAAACATGTTCCTTTGTCGGGTTCACTTTCGACTTCTATCCTGCCGCCCAGGGCAGTGACCTGTGAATGCACAATATACAAACCTAATCCTTTACTGTCTGGATAATTGTGGAAACGCTGATAAAGACCGAATATTTTTTCACGGTGTTGTGCCATGTCGATACCAATCCCATTATCGGAAAAATGAAGGACCAGGAACTCTTCCACAGGTTCTGTACGTAAACTCACCAGTAATTTACGATTGCCGTGGCGGTATTTGATAGAATTCGTGAGCAGATTCAGCAGGATACTTTCTGCGTATGGTTTATTAAACTCGATTTCTTCACCAGATGTAAAATCCGCATGAATTGATGCACCCCCGTTCCGGATCTGGCTATTAACAGAAGTACAGACATCCTGCCACACCTGTTTGAGTGAAAACCTTTCTTTCTGGACGTTCACATTATTCTTGATCAGCAGAATATTCAGCAGATCATTGACGGTTTCATTCAGGATGTAAGTCGACTCTTTAAATTTTTCGACCAGGAAAACCGTGTCGGGATCGGAAATCGCATTCATATCAATCAGGCTCATAATACCGATCAGATTCGAAATCGGCGCACGAAGGTTATGCGACGTGATGTAAGAGAACTGCCGGAGATCGCGGATATTCCGGGTGAGTTCATTAATCAGAATCTCCTTTTCCTTTTGCGCCTTCTTCTGCGAGGTGATATTCTGCGCAACAACCAGTATCCGCTGAATGGACCCATCGTTTTCGAACAGCGGAACAGAACTCAGGAGGTAAATCCTGCCCATAAATTTTATTTCCGAAACAATGGTCTCACCCCTGAACACCTCATCGGCCGCGCGTCTGATGTTCAACTCATCGTCAGCGAAATGCTGGGAATAAAGTGTTCCAACAAAATACTCCGGCGTAAGCCCCACGTTTTTGAGTTCCTGGCCGGCAACATACTGGTACCGCAGGTCGCGGTCAAGTATCGAAACAATACCGTTTGGAAAACTTTCCGATATCGCCCGAAACATTTCCTCGCTTTTACGAAGTTCGTCCCGGCTGCGGTTGCGTTCGGTTACATCATGAATCACAGCCAGCCTGCAATGCCTGCCCTCCCGTACCAGATTATGGCCGTGTAGTTCAATATCGAAAACAGTACCGTCCTTTTTCTGGTGTTTCCATTCCCCGGCAAACCCCATGTCCTCATCTTTGGCGATTTGCTCAAGGAAGTCCAGGAATCGCTGCACTTCGTTGGCCGGATTGATTTCGGTTACCTTTTTAGACAGGAATTCTTCTTCGCTGTAACCGTATAGTTGCAGCGCAGCATCATTTACCATGATGAATTGCTTCGACTCGAGATCGAACATAAACATCGGAATAGGGTTCCTCTCAAATAGTTCACGGTATCGACGTTCGGAAACAAGCAGTTTGTTCTCTGCTTCCATCTTCTCGCGGGCATCTCTTGCCACGGCGTACATCAGCTGCTCTTCTGCATCCCAGCTTGCAGACCAGAATAATGGAACCGGTTTGCCATCTTTTCGTATGTACCTGTTCAGAAAATTGGTAAGCTCCGCACCTTTCATGACCTGGTCTGTAGCCTGCTCCGTCTTTGCCAGATCATCGGGATGGACAAGATCGAGGCAGGTTTTCCCGACCAGCTCGGCCGGATGATACCCCCAAACCTTTTCCGCAGCCGCGCTAACACGCACAAACCTGTTGTTCCGGTCAGTAACCACAATAACGTCAACCGAGGAATCCAGGATCTTATTCAAATCGTTCAATGCCTTTTGTAAGGCTTCCGCCCTTTTCTTTTTCTCTGTGATATCCCGCGAGTTGACAACGATCCCCTTAACGGAAGGATCATCGATAAGACTTGTAGCAGTTGTTTCCACCCATCGCCAGCCACCTGAAGCATCCCGCACCCTCAATGGAGGGGTTACCACCTGTCCCTGCTGCTTCAGCAAGGCCAGTATTTCTTCGGCAACAGGAAGGTCGTCCGGATGTAAAAGGTCCAGCGCATATTTTCCAATCATTTCCGATGGTTCATACCCGAGTTGTCTTACTGAGGGACTTGCATAAGTGTAGAAAATGTTCTCATCAACGATCCAGATCAGGTCACGGCCGCTTTGAACAAGTTTGCGAAAGCGCTGTTCACTGTAAACCAACGCACGTTCGTGTTCTTTTTGCCGGGTGATGTTCTGCATCGAACCAAGAATTCGAACCGCTTTACCTGTTTCATCGCGGATAATGATGCCGCGCACATAAACGTCTGCCGGACTTCCATCCTTTAACCGGAAGCGGTATTCGTCATCCCAGTGTGATTGGTCGCCGTTTACTGCTTCCCGTATTTTTTTCACGACCCGATCGAGGTCATCTGGGTGAACCTGTTTCGCCCAGACATCATAATGAGTTTCACTGCCGGAGATCCCGTGGCCGAAAGATCGGGTAAAGGATTCGTTGAAGTAAACCTGGCCGGTTGTAACATCGTAGTCCCAGATCGCATCAGAAGTTGCCTGGGCAACCAATTCATATCGTTCGTTGATGATACGCAGCTGCCGTTCGCGGGTTTTGATATCCGTTGTATCCTTTTCTATGATGATGACACCTGTCGAGGCATCCAGATCGTCCCTGACGGGCCTGAAAATGATCTGGCGGAAAAAGATTTTACCTTTCCTGTTAAGTTCATGGTCTTCAATAATCGTTTCGCCGCCAATTACCCTGGTTAAAACTGACTGCAGATGCAACCGTTTCATCGGATCCACATAATCGGCGAGCAAGACACCGGTTCGGAGCGGCTCCTGAATGTAGTACGAAGGATTGCCTTCAGAAATCATTTTAAACCCCACAATGTTCAGCGAATTGTCAAGTACTACATACCCGTCGTCGGTATTCTCTGATATCGCTTTAAAAACGAAATCTTTACGGCTGGTTGTGCCGTCAATTATATGGTGGGATGGCTGCCGCTGCATCGTGTAAGAGTGATAGCGTTCGATAGGTAAGGATTGCGACACAAATTAAGCTAAAAGCGATTGAATAGCTCAACAGCAATCTGCAGCATAATTAAAAAAGCCGCAGGTCCGGGACCTGCGGCTGAAAATGTGGAGTCGACCGGACTCGAACCGGTGTCCAAACACAATTGCCATAAGCTTTCTACATGCTTATCTCCGTATTGGCTGTCGGAAGATCACAGGAACAGAGCAAACCAATGAGCTTCTTAGCTGGATGAACTTATGCTGCAGGCACAGCCTTCTGCAACAGCAGCCCGATTTTTTTTGTTAGTCGGCGGCGGAGCGTGGTATCAGGCCAACCTGCTCAACGCGGCCCTAATGACTACTTAATCACTGATTAGGCAGCCATGGCATACTGAGTATTGCCATTTGTAGTTCGGACATTCTGATTAAAGTGCTAATTGTCCAACGCACTGCATGCTTACACTCACCGCAACCTATGCTGTCAAAACCAATACGACCCCAGGTTACTTATGGAAAAAATTGACGATTTATGAGTGTTATACGGTCAAAAAACTAATGAGCAAAGATATCAAAATACGGGGCTGCCGTTTTTGCCAATTTGTTAATTGCAGCCAGCGATTTAAAAAAGATTCCTGAAAACACGAAGAAAATCAAGCCCAAGCGCATAAGCCATGAGGCCCAGCAAGAGTACCATTCCTACCATTTGCGCATATTCCATGAATTTATCACCTGGTTTACGGCCGGTGACCATTTCAATTATGGTAAATAATGCGTGTCCACCATCGAGGGCCGGAATAGGCAAAATATTCATGAAAGCCAGGATGATGGAAAAAATCGCAGTCAGCGTCCAGAAATCTTTCCACTCACCCCATTTCTTCGGGAAGATGCTACCAATACTAATCACGCTTCCAAGACTTTTATTGGGATCTGCCTTTCCTGTAAACAGATGTCTCAGTCCCGTTGTATACGTTCCGAGTGTGCTCCAGCAACGGTTCCATCCTGCGGGTATAGCTTCCAATAAACTATATTCCCGTAGCTCTGTTCTAAATCCAAGTGAGTCCATTGCAACCTGCCGGTTAAAACCTAACTTTCCATCCTCGTTCACCCTTACATTCAGTTTTTGCTGCCGGCCATCCCGTATCACGGTTAGTACCGCCGGTCGGTTCTTATAATTCTGAAGTGCTTTGGTAAGCTGGTCAGCATATACCGCCGGTGTTGAGTCTATAGCGACAATAAGATCACCCCGCTGCAAAGATTGGTTCGGACTCTTTTCATCTACGGTTTGTACAATATTCTGGATACGCACCTCGGCGAATCCAACTGTGCGGTTATCATTCAACGCACGAATCATCGATTCCGGTATTTCGAGATTAATCTCCTGGCCGTTTCTGGATACAGTGATCGTCTTTGCTTCTCTTGTGATAATCTGCGGTACAACTTTCAGCGCGTCCTTAACCGGTTCGCCGTTTATTCTGGTAATAATATCACCGTCCTTCATCCCTACGGCCGCGCCCAGGGAATCGACAGCGTAACCAAACTTCAGGTTCTGCGGGGGCAGGTACCGGTCTCCCCAGATAAAACTGATCATGATGAACAGCAGGATCGCAAGCAAGACGTTCACGGTAACACCTCCGAGCATGATAATTAGTCGCTGCCAGGCCGGTTTAGCCCTGAATTCCCATGGTTGGGCAGGCTGTTTCAGCTGTTCCTTGTCCATGCTTTCATCTACCATCCCTGAGATCTTCACATAACCGCCGAACGGAACCCAGCCAAGCCCCCATTCCGTTTCTCCGATTTTCTTTTTAACCAGGCTAAACCAGGGATTGAAAAAAAGATAAAATTTCTCTACCCTGCATCTGAACCATTTTGCAGGAAGAAAATGCCCCAATTCATGTAACACTACAAGTATGGAAAACGCCAGGATAAAATACAGCGTCTGCACCCCTACGCCCGCCCAGTCAATTGCTAATATTGTCATTGTATTTCTGAGTCAATTTTAAATTCCAAAAATCCTGCAATCAGGGCAGGTTCCGGATGTTAGTCGTACGCCGCTTTCATTTCTTACGGCACGCGTTACATCTGAATCAGGGAAGCGGCAAAATTACGTGCCTCTCCATCGCTTTCAAAGTATTCTTCCAGGGTTGGATTCGGGATGAAAGTTATCCGGTTCATCGCTCTTTCCACCACCTCAGTTATATCCAGGAAGCCGATGCGGTTACGCAGAAATGCGAATACGGCTATCTCGTTTGCAGCATTCAGAATACAAGGCATGTTTCCTCCTTTCTGCAGTGCCTCAATTGCCAGGCTAAGGTTTCGGAAAGTTTTTGTGTCCGGCTCTTCAAACGTCAGCGTGTTTGGCCTGCGGAAATCGTAACGGGGAAAACTGTTGGGGATCCTTTGCGGGAAAGCCATCGCATATTGGATAGGCAGTTTCATATCCGGTAGTCCCATCTGTGCCTTGATGCTGCCGTCTTCGAATTGGACCATGCTGTGTATGATGCTTTGCGGATGGATGAGGACTGCTATCTGCTCCGGCTGAAGGTTAAACAGCCACTTCGCTTCGATCATTTCCAGGCCCTTGTTCATCAAGGTAGCTGAATCGATCGTAATCTTTGCCCCCATACTCCAGTTCGGATGCTGCAGGGCATGATCCCTTTTTACGTTCACCAGAAAATTTGGCTTCTTT
>DASVBM010000447.1:0-5392 GCA_036375835.1 Chitinophagaceae bacterium
GAGTCGCATACGCTGGGATTGTTTGAGGCGGGGATATCACTGCCCGGTGAAATGGAAAAACTTGCTGCCATTATACGTCCGGTGATTGGAGTACTCACAAACGTGGGAGAGGCACATAGTGAAGGGTTTATGGACTATGCGCACAAGTTTTCAGAAAAGCTGCGGTTGTTTGGTCATTGTGAGGCTGTGATCGCGCGTAGAAAGGAAATACACTTAAGTAAAGAGGTTTTGGAAGAACAGTTGCACACCCGGTTCTTTACCTGGGGAGTAGCTGCAGAAAATGATTTCGTAATAGAGTCGGTTGAGAAAAAGGAAAGGTATACTGAAGTGGCGATTTGCTATAAGAGCTATCGTTTCGGTTTTGTAATTCCTTTTGCCGACGATGCAAGTATAGAAAATGCCATCACCTGTTGCTCGGTGATGTTGTACCTGGGTTATAAACCGCAGCTTATTACAAAAAGGCTGGAAAAGCTGCAGTCGGTGGAAATGCGACTTCAGCAGAAGAAAGGTGTCAACAACTGTTATATCATAAATGACAGTTACAGCAATGATCCTTATTCCCTTTCCATTGCGCTGGACTACCTGAAACAACAGGCCGGGGACAACCGGACCACCGTCATCCTTTCAGATTTCATCCAATCTGCAGATGACAAGGAAAAGCTTTACAGCAATCTCGCGGCGGAGCTGCAACAAAGAAAAATCTCCAGACTCATTGGTATCGGTCGGGATATCTCTGCCTGGAGAAAAACAATCGCCGCCGGATATAAAGGAAGGATCACCTGTTTCCAGTCGGTGGATGATTTCTTTGACCAAAGCACTTCGCACCAGTTTAAGGATGAGCATATTCTTCTGAAAGGCGCAAGGATGTTCGAGTTTGAGAAACTCAGCCATTGGCTGGAGCAAAAGGTGCACCAGACGGTGCTGGAAGTGAACCTCACAGCCCTGGTGCACAACCTCAAAGTCTACCAGCATCTGTTGAAGCCAAGCACGCGGGTTATGGCTATGGTAAAAGCCTTTAGCTATGGAAGTGGCGTGGCCGAAGTGGCGCGGGTGTTACAATTTCACAAAGTGGATTATCTGGCGGTTGCATACGCCGACGAGGGCGTCGAGCTCCGTAAAGCCGGAATCAGTCTGCCCATCATGGTGATGAATCCCGATGAGATGAGCTTCGATACGATCGTTGCCTACGATCTGGAGCCGGAAATTTACGGGATGCACATCCTTGAAAGTTTTTTAAATTATCTGCGTGGCCAGGGGCTGCAGCAGTTCCCGGTACATATAAAAATCGACACCGGGATGCACCGGCTGGGTTTCGAACCTGAGTCCATTGCAGCGGTTTGCTCTAAGTTGAAAGACCACCCGGAACTGGTTGTACGGTCTGTTTTCACGCACCTGGTTGCAAGCGAAGCTGCCGAGCATGATTCATTTACACGGCAGCAGGCCGCTGATTTTGATTTGTGTTGCAGTGCGATCCGGGAAGTAACGGGATACAACTTTATTCGCCACGTAGCCAATTCATCTGCGGTCAACAGGCACCCGCAACTTCAGTACGATATGGTCCGGCTCGGAATCGGTTTGTATGGGGTCGACAGTTCAACCGAAATACAGGAGCAGTTGCATACGGTGGCTGCACTCCACTCTACCATTTCGCAAATCCGTAAAGTGCGTGCCGGCGATACCGTAGGCTACAACAGGAAAGGGAAAGTTGATCGGGATAGTCTGATCGCCACTGTACGCATCGGTTACGCCGATGGTCTTAGCCGGCATTGCGGTAATGGCAAAGGGAAAATGTGGCTGAAAGGAAAACTGGCGCCAATCATCGGCAATGTATGTATGGATATGACAATGATCGATATTACAGGTATCAACGATGTGGCAGTAGGAGATGCTGTGGAAGTATTCGGAAAGAACCTGCCGGTCAGCCAGGTAGCAGAATGGTCAGACACCATACCGTACGAAGTGTTAACCAGTGTAAGCCAGCGGGTGAAGCGGGTTTACGTTGAAGAATGAGGATTATCGCCGGCAACCTTTGTAATCTCTAAACATACCAAACCCTATCTTTGGCAGACTTAAAAATAATGAAGTGAAAGCAAGGCAGGTTATTCTAACTATTTTCCTGATTTTACTGGCAGACCAGGCGCTGAAGTTTTATATCAAATTGAATTATCTGTATGGCGAAGAACACCTCATTCTTGGCGACTGGTTCAGGTTGCATTTTGTGGAAAATGAAGGGATGGCCTGGGGCTGGAGCTTTGGGGGCGAGTTTGGCAAGATTGCACTGACACTGTTCAGGCTTGCTGCGGTTATATTCGGGGTGTTTTATATCCGCACCATCATCCGTAATAAAGAGCACAAAGGATTTATTATTTGTGCCGCACTGATCTTTGCAGGCGCCCTTGGCAACCTTATAGATAGTATGTTTTACGGCCTGATCTTCGAAGAAAGCTCACAGACGCATGTGTCGCGGTTTATGCCCCCCGGTGGCGGCTATGCATCGTTCCTGCACGGCAGGGTGGTAGACATGCTGCACTTCCCGATGTTTGAAGGAGTCTTCCCTTCCTGGGTACCATTCTGGGGCGGCGAAAGCTTCGTGTTCTTTAATCCTGTCTTCAATATTGCAGACGCTTCTATATCCATCGGTGTGATAGCCCTGCTGATCTTCCAGAAAAAATTTTTCGGAAAACATCATCACCGCAGAAAGGCTTTCGATGGCGAGACCGAAGTTTCCAAAACCGGTTCAACGACTGTTGTTGATTGATCGCACAAAAAATCACTGCACCTGCACCTTCATTTTTCCGCCGGCTATCGGAACTACTGCAGCAGTGGCGTCTTTTGCCGTTCCTGAGAAGGTTGCATCAAGAATCTTGTTGGTAGCATCATAACCTGTAACTGTGAATACAAGGTTCGAGCCATCTGCCTGCCGCGATTCGTAGATTATGGCACCGGCACCTGTCTTAAACTCAAATACCGCAGTGCCGGCACTGGTAGAGTAGCTTCCGGACGGTGTTGGGGTGGACTGCTGTAGCTGAACATAAAATGTACTATCGTTGGTGGCAGTTTTGCCATAGATATTCAGGTAAACGATACTCCCGACGGTTTTCACCAGGGCTGAATCTACATGACCATGATAATGTGAGGTGCCCTGGTCAAACATCCAGGCGGTGTCTGCATTGTTGGGATTGTTTGTTGACGTACCCGGATTAACCCCGACGGAAAAGTCGCAGAAGCTGCCTGCAAACGTTACCGTAAAATCAGTTGTCATGGGTAATATGGGTTTGCCATTCCCCTTCAGCGTAACCTGGTAAATCCCGGGTGCCGCGAAGAAACCGGAATCAACAAAAGAGAACCCGTTCGCAGTATCCGTAGCGATACGGTATGTGCCAGCGGACAATACGTTCACGGTAATCACAACGGTATTGGTGTTGTTGAGTTGCTGGTTTTCGGTGTAAATACCGTTCACGGACATCGAATCGCAGTCGCCGAGTGAGTCCTTCAAAGTACCGGTTGCCGGTGTTGCAAATCCGGTTTCAAAGCTCGATTCCTTGGAACATCCGGAAAAAACAAGTAATAATGCCGGGATCAGTATTAACGTCAGTTGCTTCACCTGGGATAAGTTTAAATTGCCTTAGAAAAGATGTTTCTTTTTTCCTAAACGCTGCCCTCACCGGTTTATTATAACGCTGCATCAATCCAATCCATCCAAATCGGCGTTTTCCGGATCCGGCGCATCTTCGTATGCAAAAATAAAGCCGCTTTAACAAAAAAGCGGCTTTGTCATTTTTCAGGCTTTAATCAGTTACTTCAACTCCCCAACCATGTTTGCAGGTATAACCCATTCGTCAAACTGCTGCGGGGTAACGTATCCAAGTTTTACAGCCATTTCTTTCAAGGTCGTGCCTTCCTTATGTGCCTTCTGGGCGATCTCCGCTGCCTTGTAGTAGCCAATCTTTGTGTTTAATGCCGTAACCAGCATCAGGCTGTTCTCAACATGCCTGCGGATGTTTGCCTCAATGGGCTCAATGCCTTCCGCACACTTATCGTTGAAACTGACGCATCCTTCACCGAGCAGGCGGGCAGAATGCAGGAAGTTGTAAATCATCACGGGCTTGAATACATTCAGCTCAAAATGACCGGTTGCCCCCCCGATATTAATAGCCACGTCATTACCCATTATTTGTGCGGCAATCATGGTGAGCGCCTCGCACTGTGTGGGGTTAACTTTCCCGGGCATGATGGACGACCCAGGCTCATTATCCGGAATGAATATCTCTCCGATACCACTGCGCGGGCCGGAAGAAAGCATCCTGATGTCGTTTGCTATTTTCATGAGGCTTACCGCCACGGTCTTGAGTGCACCATGGGCTTCAACGATCGCGTCATGGGCAGCCAGCGCCTCAAATTTGTTTTCTGCTGTTACAAAAGGAAGGCCGGTCAGTTCTGCAATCTTTTTCGCAACCAGTTCAGCATATCCCCCGGGCGTATTGATGCCCGTACCCACCGCGGTTCCGCCAAGCGCCAGTTCGGACAGATGCGCCAGGCTGTTACGGATAGCTCTCAGGCCATGATCCAGCTGAGAAACGTAGCCGCTGAATTCCTGGCCGAGTGTGAGCGGCGTCGCATCCATGAAATGGGTTCTGCCGATCTTTACTACGTTCATGAATTTCCTGGCTTTCTCAGCAAGGGTATTTCTCAGTTTTTCTATACCCGGAATTGTAGTGTCAACCAGCATCCGGTATGCAGCAATATGCATCGCTGTAGGAAAGGTGTCATTTGATGACTGGGATTTATTTACATCGTCATTCGGGTGAATCACTTTTTCCTTGTCGGTTAAGGAACCACCTTTCAATACGTGTGCCCGGTATGCAATCACTTCGTTCACGTTCATATTGCTTTGCGTGCCGCTACCGGTTTGCCATACCACCAAAGGGAACTGATCAGCGAGTTTTCCTTCTGTTATTTCATCGCACACCTGCGCGATCAGATTCTTTTTTTCTTCGGGGAGTACGCCGAGTTCGTAGTTCGCCAGCGCCGCAGCTTTCTTCAGGTACGCGAATGCGGTTATGATCTCTTTGGGCATCCGGTTGATATCCTGGGCAATTTTGAAGTTCTCAATACTTCGCTGTGTCTGTGCACCCCAGTAAACATGTGAAGGAACCTTCACTTCACCCATAGTGTCTTTTTCTATCCTGTAGTCCATGAACGTTGGTTTAGTGTGTTGGTGAGTTTTAGCGGTGGCAAAGTTAGCCCGAAAATTGTGCTGAAGGCTAATAATGATCAGGTATGAACAGGGAAATAATTGCTTTATTGTTGCTGGGCTGCCTAAGCTGTGAAAACGCCCAGCGGGGCAATGATACGGCGGCGCCGGTGACTATCCGGAAGGTAGATACGGTTG
>DASVBM010000363.1:0-3777 GCA_036375835.1 Chitinophagaceae bacterium
AACACCCGTTCCAGTCTCCGTGTTCGCTTCTTATTCTCGGCGAGTGTTTTCTTTGCTTCCTCCTGCAGTGGTTTGTTCAGGAAAAACACGGGATTGAATAAGGGGTTGTCTATCCTGGCAGCCAGAGGTTCCAGCATGATAGCCTGCGCCTCTCCGGCGGGTTTGGTTCTGGTTTTCCGCACTGTAGCCGGGTCGAACCAGGCAAGGGAAGCGAGAATGCCGGTCATCATCAGCAGTGCAACCAACTGGTGCCGGTAATTGAACCGGCTGTCTTTCTGGTGAACCATACGCTGTACACGCGATACCAGTTCACTCTTCGATTTCGCCGCGTACATCGCCATTGACGGTTGGTGCTGCAGCACCGCGATCTGTAGCAATGCCTGCGCATACATCGATGGATTATACTGGTATTGCAGTACCCAGTCATCGCAGGAGTTTTCCCTTTCCTTGGAAATGGATTTGGTGATCAGCCGCGTGAAAGGGTTGAAGAATAACCCAAGTTCGATGATCGAGAGTACGATATTCAGCAGGTAATCGTGTCGTTTGATATGCGCCAGTTCGTGCAGGATCACTGCTTCCATCTGTTCCGGCGTAAGGTGGTTGATGGATGCGATCGGGATGAGAATTACAGGCTTCAGGAAACCGATCGTCACCGGGCTTTTCACGATCTCGGAAAGAAAGATCCTGACTTTGGGTTTGATGCCAAGCTGCCCCGCAACTTTCGTTACGAACAGCTTCCACTCGACATGAATTTTATGAAGGCCGTTTAGTCTTACCAGCTGCGTATAGCGATAAGCCCTGAACCAGCGAATGACCAGGAAAGCCAGTAAGAGCAGGTATGCCACCGACAGATAGGGCAGAAGCTGCTCCGCCTGGATGAACCAGCTCAGTAATGACCCTTCCGAAGAAGAGAGGATATAGGGCTGTTCACCGGAGGGATATACAATCGATTCAGCCAGTTCCACAGCCTGGCTGCATTGCCTGTAATAAAATTGAAGGGTTACTATAAACCAGGCAAAGCCGATCACCTGCGCGGCAACCGCAATCCTGAATTTGATCTCACTTTTGAATTTGAATACACTGTTGAGCAGCACAAAGACAATCCACACCAATGCCATCTGCCATAAACTGTTGGCGATCGCATAACCCAAAGCCTGCAGTACAGGTGACTGGGAGAGTGAAGGCATAGCTTATTATTTATTTTTCAGATTGTCGAGTATTTTCTGGAGCTCGTCCAGTTCGTCTTTCGAAGGGTTTGCGCTACCTAAAGCCTGCATTGCCAGCTGGGCCGAGCTGCCGCCGAACAAGGTGTTCACCATCTTTCCTACCAGCTGCTGCTGGGTACTTTCACGACTAACATTAGCGTGGTAGATATGCGTTTTGCTGCTGTCGTCTCGCTTCACCAGTCCTTTTTCAAACATGATCTGCATGAGCTTCAGGGTAGTAGTATAACCCGAGTCTTTTACGCTTGAAAGTTCTTCGTGAACGGTACGCACCGTTGCCTGTCCTTTCTCCCATAACACCTGCAGGATCTCCAGCTCGCTTTCAGTTGGTTTGATCTGTTTTACCATTGCTTACGATTTATTTCGTAATGCAACCTACGAAGAATAACGTTCACTGCAAAATCCCCATCATTTTTTAGAACCACTTAACAATTCCCAGGGGGACACCTCCCTGGCCATGGATTGCAAGTCGCTGAAAATCAGTGTTAAAAATGGATCCAGTGCCCTGTGATTTTCCCGTTGCTGAATTCCAGTGCAGGGGCGGGGAATTTAAAGCTGTTCAGGACAAACAACGCCACCCTGGCTGCTTTGCTTTTTGTTTTGATGCGGGTGAAATCAATATCCGGCGAAAGGTAAAACTGACGATACCGTTGGATGTCGTTCCGGTTGTGTGATACTCCGGCCTTGTCTGTCCAGGAATTGATTTCTCCGCCATACATACCCTCGGCTCCGTAGCCAACAGCGATATTGAGCCAGGCTGGTAAGTTGGCTCCGGGAGAAAAAGACCTGATGTTCGCGCTCAGCCATAATGTTTGGGCATTATAGTCCTTAAACAGGCGCTCTGAAAAAGACTTTCCAAAAAGCTGGTTGGCGCGATCACCCAATTCACCATCGGGGTATCTGCGCTGCGTTGCGGAGAATTTAAAACTGATCCTTTGTTCATCCCACAACAGTTCCTGGCTAACCAACATGCCGCTGCCGAAAACATTGGCGGCGAAGTCGCCCCAGGACCATCCCCACTCGGAGCTGAAGCCATCCAGTGTTTCAATAACGGTCTGGTAGAAAGCGCCACTCATGCCGCCGATCCAGATGCGCTGGTTACGTTTCATACCGGCCCATCTCCACATTTCCATCGAAGCGCGGCTGGCTACGTAAGCGCTGTATGCATGTCCCACCTTATCTACCTGCTGCCATTCGCGGTTATCGTTGAAAAAATGAAAGCTGCTCTGCGGGTAATCTTTGTACCAGATCTGGTAGAGTGCAGTCATCGAACCGGTATAAGCTATCAGGTTGCCCGCTGCCAGGAGGCGGATACGCTTTTTCTTCAGTTTCGAAGTGTCTGAAACTGGTATTGCGTTCATTGCCTTATCTGAAACCGTATCGTGAGTAAACAACAATTTTCCACTGCTTAGCGTGTCGGCTGGGGAAACATTGGTGGTGGCGGGCTGCTGGCAAAATCCGGTCAGGGCGTATAGTGAAACCAAGGGCAAAAAAAACAGTTGCAGCAGTGCCGTCTTCATATGGTCAAACATACGGCAGTAAATTGTAATTGGGTCGTTTTGTCGTAAACTTGCTGCCCGTTCGCAGGAACGTTGAAGTGAGTGACACAACAGGCGATGCCATGGAATGATGGTGCCGGCTAACAAATAAATTCTAAAACGATGGATGCAGCAATTCAGGAAAAAGTAAATGTCTGGCTGAACGGAAATTACGATGCGGAAACCAAGGATGCCATCCGGCAATTATCACCGGATGAGCTGGCAGACGCATTTTACCAGAGCCTTGAATTCGGAACGGGTGGACTGCGGGGAATAATGGGTGTTGGCACCAACCGCATGAACAAATACACCGTGGGTATGGCCACGCAGGGCTTCGCGAACTACCTCAGGAAAACCTACCCTGGCCGGGAAATTAAAGTAGCCATCGGGCACGATAGCCGCAATAACAGCCGCTTTTTTGCAGAGACTACCGCGAACGTTTTTGCCGCGAATGGCATCCGCGTTTATTTGTTTGAAACGCTGCGGCCTACTCCGGAACTGAGTTTCGCGATCCGTCACCTGGGGCTTGATGCAGGAGTGATGTGTACGGCATCGCACAATCCTAAAGAATACAACGGGTACAAGGCTTACTGGAACGATGGTTCACAGCTGGTGCCTCCGCACGACAAAAATGTTATAAAGGAAGTGGAAGCCATTACCAGCGTGGATGAAGTGAAGTGGAGCGGGGCGGCAGAAAACATCAGCCTCATGGGTAAGGAAATGGATGATGCCTATATCAATATGGTTAAGGGGCTGAGCGTCTGTCCCGAAACGATCGCCCGGCAACAGGACCTGAAGATCGTGTACACACCGATTCATGGTACCGGTATCACGCTGGTTCCGGAAGTATTGCGCCGCTACGGTTTCAACAATGTTACCATCGTGGAAGAGCAGGCTGTTCCGGATGGAAATTTTCCAACGGTTGTTTACCCGAACCCGGAAGAAAGCGAAGCCATGAGCATCGGGCTGCAGAAAGCCAGGGAACTGGATGCGGATATATTACTTGGCACCGATCC
>DASVBM010000500.1:0-2821 GCA_036375835.1 Chitinophagaceae bacterium
CCGATCATTACATAGTTCCCGATCTTGGTACTTCCACTCACCCCAGCCTGCGCAGCAATGACGGTATGGGTGCCCACTTCAACGTTGTGGGCTATCTGGATCAGGTTATCCAGCTTGGCACCGGAACGGATGATGGTTGAACCCATGGTGGCACGGTCAATCGTGGCGTTGGAACCAATCTCCACTTCGTCTTCCACCACAACGTTACCGATCTGCGGCACTTTCTTATAAGTGCCGTCGGCCTGCGGTGCAAAGCCAAAGCCATCTCCGCCGATCACTGTTCCCGCATGGATGGTCACTGCCTTTCCAACAACGCAATCGTGATAAACTTTGACACCGGGGTGGAGAATCGTGTTGTCACCGATTGTAACATTGTCACCTATGAATGCGCCCGGGAACACTTTAACATTATCCCCGATTTTCACGTGCGCGCCGATATAGGCAAAAGCGCCTACAAACACGTTCTCACCGAGTTTTGCGGTAGTTGAAATATAGGAAGGTTGCTGGATGCCGCTGAGCTGCTGGGTTGCCATCTGCTGGTATTTGTGCAGCAGGGTGGCGAAAGCACTATAGGCATCGGAAACGCGGATCAGCGTGGAGTTTACCGGCTGGCGCAGTTCATAGTTTTCATTGATGATGACTATCGAAGCGCCGGTTGAGTAAAGGAATTCTTCGTATTTGGGGTTGGCTAAAAACGCAAGGTTGCCGGATTTTGCTTCTTCTATCTTGCTGAACGATGTTACCCGGGCTTCCGGGTTACCGTCTACCTTTCCATTGATGATCGTTGCTATCTGTGCGGCACTGAATTCCATACAAGTCATTAAGTCATTTGTCATGTAAGCCATTTGCCATTAGTCGTCCGGCGGATGCGAATCGCTATGAAGGTTGACCCATAGACTTTCTGACTAACCTAATGAACAAATGTAGAATTTTTTTACAGGTATGGAAAGGTTTTGGCTAATTAATGCATTATCAATAGATGTGATATCCCGCGTGCTGCCGTCCTTAAAAAGGATATTGATGCGTTCATCAACGTTCTGATAAGTAGTGTTACTCGCCTCCCCGGTAAAACAAAAATAACCTGCTTCGGTGTGTGACAACTGCAGGCGCTCCATCGCTGCCTGCTGCCGCTGGAATATTATTTCGCTGTCAAAAGGAACTGCCTGGAACCTCGTTTTGTACAAGACCCGGTTCAGCAGGTTAATACAGAGCAGGCTGAGCACCTTATCGGGGTGGTGTGCCCACCATTTTACCGCGTGCATCACGTCGTGGTCATCAAGCGAGCAGAACTGTTCGAGTATTCCCTGCAAATGTCTTCCTTCGTAACCGGAGAGGAAATAGTCAAGTGCCGAACCGGTGGTCAGCCCGGTGTCGCCCGGTCTATAGATCTCCTTTACCCGCTCCATGATCTTTACCAGCATCATCTCCGCAGCGACTACGGTTTTATGGAGGTAGACCTGCCAGTACATCTGCCGCCGGGCAACCAGGAATTTCTCCACGCTGTAAATGCCTTTTTCTTCCACCACCAGCTGGTTCTCATGCACACAAAGCATTTTGATGATGCGGTCATAGCCGATAACGCCCTCGTTCACGCCGCTGTAAAAGCTGTCCCGCGTGAGGTAATCCATCCGGTCTACGTCCAGCTGGCCGCTGATCAGCTGGTGAAGAAAAGGTTTATGGTAGTTGTCTGTGAAAATGTCGATAGTGAGCTGCAGTTCACCACCAAACTCCTCGTTCATGTGATGCATGATCCCCAGCGAGAGGTCTTCGTGGTGCAGGTCGTTGATCAGCACTTTTTCCAGCGCGTGCGAAAAAGGACCGTGACCGATATCGTGCAAGAGGATGGCTGCCTTTACCGCCACTTCCTCTTCGGGTGTGATGGTTATTCCTTTTCCACGCAATTCGGAAATTGCGTTACACATCAGGTGGTAAGCGCCCAGCGAATGATGCAGGCGGGTATGCGTGGCCCCGGGATAAACCAGTTGAGCCAGGGCCATCTGGCTGATCCGGCGGAGGCGCTGGTAGAACCGGTGCCCGATGATCCGGAATATAAGCGGATGATCGATCGTGATAAATCCATACACCGGGTCATTGATAATCTTACGCTTCATGCCTGTTTGCATTTTGTTAAATCAGCCGCTGTGAGCCGGGACAAATGTACCTATTGAAACCGGATCATTGTATATTCGAATCACTCTTACCAAAACGAGCCTCATAACAGATTTCTACCCCTGAGCTTTTCGGTCGGTTTATTGCGATAAGTTTGCGTTGCCACCCCTATTTGTACCGAAGCAGTATGCTGTGCTGCACAACAGGAATACAGAAAGAACGGAAACCGGATGACCGGCGGGCCAGGATGAACCTCAAACCAAGAAATTATGTCATTAGCAAAAATCCTGTGGGTGGACGATGAGATCGAAAGCCTGCAATCACAAAAAATTTTTCTCGAGAACAAAGGTTACGAGGTGCAGACACTTACCAACGGCTTCGATGCGGTTGAGTTTGTAAAAGACAACCTGATAGATGTGGTATTACTGGATGAAACCATGCCGGGAATCACCGGACTGGAAACACTTGCCCGGATCAAGGAAGTGAATTCGAGCATCCCGGTGGTGATGATCACCAAGAATGAAACCGAGAACGTGATGGACGATGCTATTGGCAGCCAGATCACCGATTACCTCATCAAACCGGTCAACCCGAACCAGGTACTGCTGAGCCTGAAAAAAATCATTGACAATAAAAGACTGGTTGCCGAAAAAACGACAACAGCCTACCAGCAGCAGTTCCGCAACCTCTTCATGGCGCTTAACAGCAACCC
>DASVBM010000177.1:0-2220 GCA_036375835.1 Chitinophagaceae bacterium
TGCTTCCGGATAAGGTGCTGGAGGAAATCGAACGCTCCGGGTATTACAAGTAATCCTATCAGATCAGCACACCCAGGGCTAGGCAGCCAAGAACAATAACCGGTGGTGGAATCCTTGTCCGAACAAGGCATAAAAGTGTTCCGGCAACAATAATGAGGTCTACCAATCCCAATACACTTCCTTCCATGATCCTGGGAATAGCGAGATCTTTCATCAGGTATAATGAAGCGCCTGCCATGATGCCAACAATGCACGCATTGATTCCTTCAAGCGAACGAAAGATTACCGCGTATTTTTTCAGGTTATGCCAGACTGGGAAAAAGAAAAGCACCAGTAAAACGCTCGGCAGGAACAAGGCCACCGAACCAATGATACAGCCCAGTAACTGCATCGGCTTGCCCTGGTCCTTCATGACCATGCCCCCGGTATAGGCGCCGATCGAAAAAACCGGTCCAGGTATGGCACGCACCAACCCGGAGCCGGTAAGAAATTCTTCCCGTGTCATCTTTGCGCGACTCAGGCTATCGGGCCTTTGTGAGGGGCGTATCACATATTGCTCATACATCATTGGCATCAGCACGTCACCCCCGCCAAACACCAGGCTTCCGAAACGATAGGAGTTCTCGAACAAGTTGAACGCACGCCTGTTTTGCCAGTCATTTTTCCGCGCGGTTTCACTGAAATACCCCGCGACCAGGAATATCAGCCCGAACAAAAGAATATTCCCCCAACGGATCTTCTTGGGTGGAACTTCCTTTTGCGGTATGCGCCGGTCGCTGAAATTGGTAGAGATGCCGGCGGCAATAATGAGCCCCGGGAAAACAAAAGGATTTTTGAAAAAGAAAAATGTAACCACGGCAGCCACAACCATCACCACATTGGTAATCGTGTTATGAATGGCAACATTATACAACCGATAGGTGGAAAATGCGATGAAACCGATAGCCATCGGTTGGATAAACCGGAACCAGCCAGCCTGAATTGACAAATTATAAGTAAGCAGAAAAGAAAGCCCGCCCATGAGAAAACACGCCGGTAACATCCATATCAGCAGGGTGAGCACGGCTAGCGGGAGGCGTCCCCGCTTATATCCGATCAGCAGAATTGTCTGTGTAGACGAGGCGCCTGGTAACATCTGGCAAAAAGCGGTATAGTCAAGCAGCTCCTGCTCGGTAACGTCATGCCGCTTTTGCACAAAGGTTTTCAGCATCATACCGAGATGGCCCTGCGGACCGCCAAAAGCAGTAATGCTGTACCATAAAACGGCTCGGAGAAAGGGTATGTGACGAAGTAATATCACATCACAGATTGCGGAACTGAAAGTACTGATGAATTGTGTATAATTATCAGGAAGTTGTTCACCGCCATAAAAAAAATTGCCTCGCCTAAAGGAAGCGAGGCCTTAATATACATACCCCCAATTGAAAGACTACTGTTTTATGAACCTGATTGACTTCACAAATTCCCCATCGTTGAACGCATTCAACACATAAGCCCCATTATTCAGGTCGTTCAGATCCAGTGCAAGCATCTGATTACCGGATGACACATTAGTGGTTACCTTTTTGGCCATCCTGCCGTTCACATCCAGCACCTTCAAAGTAACACGGCCGTCTTTATTCGCAACTATTTCGAGATAGCTGCTGGAATCGTTCATCCGTGGTTTAAAATTTTGAATCTGCATAGACTGTTTCGACATCCTTTTCCTTAATCGCTTGACGGTAGGAATAAATCAATTAGGGTGCCAGAAAGACACTCGCCGTTCCCTGGCTTTTTTCAGCTAGCTGAACCCCCCTTGAACCGGACAAAGACGATCTGCTCTATACTCAGAAAACCCGACATACCACCCCCGTACCCACAGTAAATCAATCCCCGGTGTTCATTTCACGCTTAGTACAAGGTGTTTGATTTTGGGCCAAAAGAAAGGACATTTATTTACAGCGATGATACTTCCAGCGGGAACAATAGACGATCTGTAGAAAAAACTGTACAATAGACTTCCCCATTTGCAGGAAAATGAAGAAAAACGCTTTTAAGATTTGCCTGTGGTCGATAATCCTGAACGGTCTTCCCGGACCCCAGGCTGAGAATGATCGGAAGGGTGGCGGAGCATGGCCACCTCAATGCTACGGCCCGAATGGGCGCAGATTCGCTATTCATCCAAAAAAAAAGATCCTGCGTTGGTTGCAGGATCTTTCTCTAACCTGTGATAAAGTCTTT
>DASVBM010000261.1:0-6816 GCA_036375835.1 Chitinophagaceae bacterium
AGTAACAGCAGGAGTAGGATTAACCGTAATTGTAATTGTATATGGTGTGCCCGGACATGTTGTCGAAGCTGTTGATGTTGGCGTAACGATATATTGAACCGTACCCGCCGTTGCATTGCTTGGGTTGGTCAGCGTCTGCGCGATCGTTGATCCGGATCCAGCAGATGCGCCGGTGATGCTTCCTGTGATGGTTCCTACCGTCCAGGTAAATGTGCTCGGTGCAGTAGCAGTGAGCGTAATATTTGTTGTACTACCATTACAGATGGCTGCCGTATTCGCGTTAGTTACTGCAGGTCTCGGGTTCACCGTAACGGTAATGGTATCGGGAGCACCCGCGCATCCCGGTGTTGCTGTTGACGTAGGCGTAACGATATAATCAACTGTTCCTGCAACCGCGTTACCTGGGTTTGTCAGCGTCTGCGCGATGGTTGAACCCGATCCGGCCGTTGCGCCGGTAATACCACCGGTGATGGTACCCACGGTCCAGGTATAGGTGCTTGCAGCCGTAGCGGTGAGTGCAATACTGGTTGCGGTACCACTACATATCGCGGCGGTTCTGCCGGAAGTCAAAACAGGTTTCGGGTTCACCGTAACTGTGATGGCAGAAGGCGTTCCCGCACACGCTGGTGTGGCAGTGGATGTAGGGGTAACGATGTACTGAACCGTACCCGCAGTTGAGTTACCCGGGTTGGTGAGGTTCTGGTTGATCGTTGCTCCGGAACCTGCGGAGGCCCCGGTAATACCACCGGTAATAGTTCCGACCGTCCAGGTGAAGGTACTTGCCGCAGATGCTGTTAGACCGATACTCGGATTTTCGCCACTACAGACGGCCGCTGTGGCTGCCGTTGTTACTACTGGTGTCGGGTTAACGGTTACTGTAATAGGATAAGCTGCACCCGGACATGCGGGCGTGGCGGTGGATGTGGGGGTAACAAGATATTGAACGGTGCCAGCAGCCGAGTTGCCCGGGTTAGTGAGTGTCTGCGCGATCGTTGCGCCCGATCCTGCACTTGCGCCGGTTATACCACCGGTGATGGTGCCTACCGTCCAGGTGAAAGTACTGGCCGTAGTTGCAGTCAGCGCAATATTGGTTGCCGTGCCGCTGCACACAGAAGCAGTAGCGGAAGTATTTACCTGCGGTGTAGGGTTGACCGTTACCGTAATAGCATAGGCCTCCCCGGAACACCCCGGTGTGGCGGTAGATGTGGGGGTAACAATATACTGCACCGTCCCGGCAGTTGAATTACCCGGGTTGGTCAGCGTCTGCGCGATCGTGGCGCCTGAGCCTGATGCAGCCCCGGTAATACCACCGGTGATGGTACCGATGGTCCAGGTGAATGTGCTGGCGGTGGAGGCCGTGAGCGCGATGTTCGTTGCGGTGTTGTTACAGATCACAGCGGTGCTGGCCGTGGTGACAACAGGCGTTGGATTGACTGTAACGGTGATGGGGTATGGCGCACTCGTACACGAACCCGTGTTAGAGGTGGTGGTAACGATATATTCCACAGTGCCTGCTGCACTGTTACCGGGATTGGTGAGGATCTGGTTGATGGTGGCGCCGGAACCTGCACTGGCACCGGTGATGCCGCCGGTGACGGTTCCTACCGTCCAGCTGAAGGTACCGGGTAATGTGGCCGTGAGGGCAATACTCGGATTGGTGGCACTGCAGATAGACAAGCTGTTGGCCGTAGTTACCGAGGGCGTTGGATAAATAGTAAGGTTCAGTTCGTCAAAAGGAACGGGACTGCATGAATTGGTGGCCGTGAGTCTCAGCACTACGTTGCCTGCCGCGATGTCTGCTGCGCTCGGCTGGTATACCGCGTTCAATGCAGTTGCAGCCGGCGAAAAGGTTCCGCTGCCGGTGGTGCTCCAAAGGCCAGTGGTGGATGTGCCGGTAACCGATCCCGAGAGCGCTGCGCTTGTTCCGGCGCAAACAAAAAGGTCGCTGCCTGCGTTCACAACCGGGTAATCGAAGAATGAAACGCGAAGCGAGTCGGTTTTGGCGGCACAACCCACGTTATTGGTAGACGTAAGGTAAAGCGTTACGCCGCCGGCCGCCTCATCGGCTGCCGATGGAAGATAACCTGCGTTCAGGGTATTGCTGTTCGGCATAAAACTACCGGTACCGCTCGATGTCCAGTTACCAGTGGTAGTGCCTCCTGTAACGGTGCCATTCAATGATGCTGCCGTGCCTTTACAGATCACCTGGTCGGCACCGGCATCGACGGTTATCGCAGCAGTGATGGTAATCACCTTTGTATCCACCGCTGCATTACACGCACCGTTGCCGGTGGTGGTGAGCGTGAGTGTAACCGTTCCGGCTGAAACCTCGGCTGCTGAAGGCGTATACACAGCGTTTGCCGTTGTACTGCCCGGGTTAAAAGTGCCGGTGCCGCCCGTCCAGCTGACACCAGCGGCGTTGCTGAAACTTCCATTCAACTGCAACCCTGTGCTGGTTGAACATATTGCCGTATCCACTCCCGCATTGACGGCAGGTTGCGGATCAATGGTGACAGACCGGGTAATGGTACTGTCACAGCCAATGCTGTTCGTGACGGTCAGCGATACTGTATAATTTCCTGCCGAAGTATAGGTATGGGCAGGGTTTTGCTGGTTTGAAGTATTGCCATCACCGAAATCCCACAACCTGCTTGTGATGGTGGTATTTGCCGAAGTGGTTGAGGCATCGGTAAAGTTCACTGCGGTGTTGATACATGCACTGGCCGGTGCGGTGAATGCCGCGGCAACAGAACCAACACTCAGCACTGCCGTTGATGTGTCCGCACAGGCAAGGCCCTTATTGGTGACAAGCATTACGGTGTATGTTCCGGGCGCGGGGTAAGTATAAGTCGGGTATTGCTGAGACGAAGTGTCGGCGGTGGTGGAGCCATCACCGAAATCCCACCAGAAATTGGACGCACTGCTGTTACTGTTATTCGGAAAAGTAACGGTACTGGTGTTGCAGGACGTGAGTGTTCCGGAAGGAGTGATCAGCGCTTCTGCGGGTGGCTGGCAGGTGACCACGTTGAACTGGAAGTCCCTGAGCATCTCGCTCAGCAGTACGCCGTTCCGGTATTCACTCACCTTGATGCCTACCAGAAACTGCCCGTTGGTGGAAGGCGTACCGGAAAGCATCCCGGTAGCCGGGTTCAGCGTCAGGGGTGTGCCACCAAGCGGGTTGGTGCTGGAGTAACCCGGTTGATAGACCACTGTTGTGAAGCTGGCATTCGTTCCGGTAACCGTGGGTGCGATAGCCGTACCTCCGGAAGTATAGCCGTTATATGGAGTGTAAAAAGAATAAGCAAGTGAATCGCCATCGGCGTCTGTGGCGGAATGGTCAAACACGAAGGGCTGGTCAGCACAGAGGAACAATGGCGGGAACAGCGAGAATACGGGGTTGCTGTTGGTTCCTTCTACTACTACCACATCATCAAAGCGGTAGATCTCGTTACTGGAGGAAGGGCCATACCTGGTTACGATCATCACCTGCAGCGTACTGCCCGTGAGCCCGGTGGCGGAGGCAACCTGGCTGGAAAAATCGTCGGTAGCAATACCGTTCACAGGGAACAGGGTAAATGGGCCGCCATCAAGACTGTAATAGACCAACATGGAATCATCCGCTTCCTTGTCGGTGTTGGTGGGCTCGGACAGGTTCACGCTCACGCTCACGCCTGCGGGGTAAGCGGATATGTCTATCACCTGCGAGGTCCAGGTAGCCTGGTCATTACCATCGCCGCGGATTTCAAAAAGGTTACTTACTACCTGTGCATAGTCAGGCGTTGATGCGCCCAGCGTCCGGGTCCAGGCTGTAACGCCCGCGTCGGAAGTGGTGCCGTTGGGAAGTGTAAAATCCTCCCACCAGACTTCGGTGGTACCCGGTATATAAGCTTTGAAGGATTCACCGATACAGTTGCAGGAGGTGTTAACGTTGGTGACCGACTGGTTTCGCGCATAGACCTGGTAGTACAGGTGATAGCCTCCTGCCAGTGGGGGCAGGTTCACAGTGGCAGTATAGATATGTTCTTCAACGCAGGGTAATGGATTCGGCTCAATGGCACAGGAGTCGAGCTGGGGATCCAGCTCCTGGAATGAAATCCGCCGCAGCGTGACGGTAGAAGGAGATACTGCAACACCGTCATATCCAAGCAGGTTGATGTCCGCGGTATTGCCCAGGGTAACTCCATGGCAGTCGCGGTAGAGTTTTAAGGTTATGGTATAGCTGGAACCGCCGTTGTGTACGTAGGTAAGCGCACCCCCAACCACGTGTGATGCAGATGCAGTATCCGGCAGCACTACGGAAAACAGGACGAAAAACAGAAGACAGGCCAGGATGCGCTGCGCGGCCGACCTGCAGTGGTAAACCACAGCGGCCGGTGACGCCGGCAAGGATACCAACCTGGAAGATCCGGTTAGGGTGAACGTTTGGTTTCTCATAGATAGCCTGGTTGAGGATTATAGACACCGGAGAAATCCGGGCTTCCTCTAACCGACAACTGCGAATATATCCGCTATAGTATAGTGATTCCGGAGATTTGGCTGCTTGGGTTATCAATTAAACCTTCTGCGAACAGACGATTGCGGGAATTCTGTAATGTATCGTAAAAATACCAGGGGATTAGTGCAGGAACGGAACACTTGCATAGTGAATTTCGTTGATATGATATTGCGGGAACTCCGAAGCCCGGACCGGGAAATCGCAATCAGATACCTCCGCTGATTCTGCTGACTTAAGCCTGAAAATATTCCGGGGTACGGAAACTTTGGAAAGTTGCTAGCCGCGCGCCTGTTCTGTTTCCAGGTCGTTGGTCAGTTCCGTGATCCGCCTGATCATCTGGTCGAGCATCGTTGCTGAAGTTTTGAGGTGCAGGATAATTTCGGCGTGGTGCGGGTCTGAAGGATCCTCGTTATTAAAGAGCGAGATCAGCCCGAGAATATTCGCCACCGGCCGCCGCATCTCGTGCGATTGTATCCAGCTGATCTGTTTCAGCTTCTGGTTTTGTGCTTCGATCTCCTGCAGGTGCCGTTGCAGTTCAAGTTCCGCCTTTACTTTTTCATTCACATCCATTGTCATCGCCAGCACGGCTTTCCGCCCTTCGAAGGTGATGGCGCGCGCATAAACGTTCACGTAAAACGCCACTCCGCCTTTTCGCTGGTGGATACGCTGACCGAGATGCATGTATTTTTCTTCCACGTGGCTCATGGCCTCCATCATGGCCTCCCGTTCTGACGCAGGGCGGATGTCTTCGGCTTTCATCTGCATGAATTCTTCTTCGCTGAACCCATATTGCTGCGTCATGGCGTGGTTCACTGCCATGAAACGGCGGGTGGAAGCGTCGAAGATGCACATGGGTGCAGGGCTTTCATCAAAAAGGCGGCGGTAGTCTTCTATCGTTTTCCTGCGGATCCAGGCATAGCGTATGGAACGTTCGAGCACATCAGCGTTGATCGTGCCTTTCAAAAGGTAGTCATCGGCTCCCTGTGCGATGATATCCAGCGCAAGTTGTTTTTCTCCTGAACCGGTGACGACAATAATGGGTGTGTGCGGAAACAATGCCCGGATCCTGGTAAAGGTCTCCTCTGTTTTCGAATCAGGCAGTGTAAGGTCGGTAATGATCATGGATATACCGGCATGATCGATCCGGGCTAACTGCTGCATTTCACAGCATTCAACAATCTGGTCTTGCTGGTAGCCGATGGTTTTCAGGAATCGTTTAATCAAAAGAAGCGCATCATGGTCGTCTTCGACCAGCAAAATTTTCCCGGTTAGCATTAGTTTCTAAGTGGTGTTTCGGTTGCGGATTAAAAATAATCAGAAATAGAAACCAAAACTTGAATTACAAAAAAAATCCCGGGATTAGAATTTTATTAGGAGAAATGATGTAAATAAAAAAGATGGAATTGGGCAATTTGAAAATTCGGCAATACTTAATCTGATCATGCAGGTGTTGCTTAAAAACGGAAGCCTCTGCGCAGTCTCTGCCGCTCATGTTCTCTGCGGTTAAGGCAGCGTGCGAAGCACGTTTAATGAGAAACAGAGGAACTTCGTAAGGCGAAGTTTTTTGAACCGCAGAGAACAAGAGAACATGAGGTTACGCAGAGAGAGGGATCGAGGCGGTAGGCGTTAGGCAAGGCATGTTGGTGGTGAATGGCTGTCCGGTTAATCCGAATCAACAACAATCAATTCAAATAAATTCAAACTCTTCGCAGTCTCTGCCTCCCATGTTCTCTGCGGTTAAGGCAACGTGCGCAGCACGTTCAATGAGAAACAGAGGAACTTCGCAGGCTAAGTTTTTGAACCGCAGAGAAGTGAGAACATGAGGTTACGCAGAGAGGGATCGTGGCGGTAGGCGGTAGGCCAGGCTTGTTGGTGGGTGAATGGCTGTACTATTTGTGTTTAACTTATGAACACAAGGGTTGCATTGACGAAGGATGTTTCGTTACACATCCGACCAGTCATCCGGGCGGAGTCAGCATGACAACCTCAGCAATTTGGCAATTCGGCGATTCGACAATTTGGCAATTCGGGGATCCGCAGAGCGTGAATCGCGGTATTCGACGTTGATGATAAGGGTTGCATTAGTGAAGGATGCTTCCTTTGTCAGCATGACTTCCTCCGGGGGTGTGCGTTTTGCTATTTGCATATTTGGTTGCCTTTGAATTCCATCAGCCTGCAGCACCGAAGCTTTTGAATTTTTACTTATTACTTTTTACTCCTGTTGACCCTGTAGGTTTTGCTATTTGCATATTTGGTTGCCTTTGAATTCCATCAGGCTGCCGCACCGAAGCTTTTGAATTTTTACTTTTTAATTTTTACTT
>DASVBM010000506.1:0-2754 GCA_036375835.1 Chitinophagaceae bacterium
GAACCATTTAAGATCAAATCCGTAGAGCCGATTTACATGAGTACCGCGGCTGAAAGGGAGAAATATATACGTGATGCGCATTACAATCCCTTCCTGCTGCACTCCAGCCAGGTGATCATCGACTTTCTCACAGACAGCGGAACCTCAGCCATGAGCAGTGAACAATGGGCAGGGATCATGCGCGGTGATGAGTCTTATGCCGGCGCACAAAGCTGGGAAAGGCTCGAGTCGGAGATACAGGATCTTACCGGCTATCCTTTTGTGCTGCCCACACACCAGGGTCGTGCGGCAGAAAGAATACTTTACAGCTATCTCGGCGGAAAAGGAAAGGTTTTTATCAGTAATACGCATTTCGATACTACCCGCGCGAATATTGAATTCAGCGGTGCGACGGCGATAGACATTCCCTGTGAAGAATCAAAGGACAATGACTCCGCTTTTCCTTTCAAGGGCAACATGGACATCAACCTGCTGAAGCAAACCATCAGCACTTATGGCAGCGAGAGCATCGCCGCCGTTATACACACCGTTACCAATAACAGCGGTGGCGGGCAGCCGGTGAGCATGGCAAACGTGAAAGCGGTTGCCGAGATCTGCCATAAAAAAAATATCCTGTTTATCATCGACTGCTGCCGAATTGCCGAGAACGCATACTTTATCCGGCATAATGAGCCGGGTTACGAGCAGCATAGTTACCGCGAGATCGCGCAGCAGATGTTCTCGCTGGCGGATGGCTGCATCATGAGTGCCAAGAAAGACGCACTTGTGAATATGGGTGGCTTCCTGGCGCTGCGCGACGAAGAACTGGCGACAGCCTGCACCAACCTGCTCATCATCACCGAAGGGTTTGTAACCTATGGGGGATTATCCGGGAGGGATATGGAAGCCATCGCCATCGGTTTGAGGGAGGTCTTTGAGCCAGCTTACCTCAATTACCGCATCAAGAGTACGGCTTACCTGGGCGAGCACCTGAGGCAAATGGGCGTACCGGTGATCTATCCCATCGGCGGCCACGCGGTGTACGTTGACGCGGGTGCGTTGTATAGCCATATTCCGGTAGATCAATACCCCGGCCAGGCGCTGGTCTGCGAATTATACCGGATGGGTGGTATCCGGGCAGTAGAGATCGGTTCAGTCATGTTCGGCACATACAATGCCGCCGGTAAACTGATTCCGGCTACAAAGGAACTGGTGCGGCTGGCCATCCCGAGAAGGGTGTATACGCAGAGCCATATCGATTACGTGATTGAAGTATTCGAAAAAATAGTAGAGAACGTAACTGCAACGAAAGGATTACGCATAACGCGCGAACCGAAATTCCTGCGTCATTTCACCGCGCATTTCGAACCGGTTGCAGCGGTAGCCGAAGCAGTAGAAGCCTGATCATCGGTTTGATTGAAATAGTAAAAGAGGCCGTATCAATGCAATTTGAGGCGGCCTCTTGTTTTTCAATCCTGTAACGGTATGCCCGTAGTAATACCAGGGTCTGTGTTCGTTTACCGTTCGGCCAGGTATTGGTTACCCTTCGTTTACCCTTGGGGTAAACGAGGGGTAAGCGAAGGGTAAACGAAGGGTAAACCAGCCCCGGGCCTGGCCCTATCTTGTTCACGGTTTGAACTAAGCTTTCACCCGGCATTTTACCTGGTCAGACAACCAAAGAGGCTGCCCTTTTGAGACAGCCTCTTTGGATTTACTATTTATGGCGCCGGTAACTACACTGCCACATTAAAATCACGCAGTGCGTCATTCAGGCTCGTCTTCAGATCGGTAGACGCTTTACGCTGTCCGATGATCAGCGCACAGCCCACACCATATTCGCCCGCGGGAAACTGTTTAGTATAGGTGCCCGGTATTACCACACTGCGCGCCGGAACCCTTCCTTTCGTTTCCACCGGCGCTGAGCCGCTGACGTCGATGATCTTTGTCGATTTGGTGAGTACGACGTTTGCGCCGAGCACCGCCTCCTTCTCTACTATTACGCCTTCCACTACTATACAACGGCTGCCTATGAAACAGCCGTCTTCTATGATCACCGGGGATGCCTGGAGCGGCTCCAGCACACCACCGATACCTACGCCGCCGCTGAGGTGTACGCCCTTGCCGATCTGTGCACAGCTGCCCACCGTAGCCCAGGTATCAACCATCGTTCCTTCATCCACGTAAGCGCCGATATTTACATACGAGGGCATCAGCACAACGTTGCGGCCGAGGTAAGCACCATACCGGGCAACGGCATGCGGTACTGCGCGAACGCCCATTGAAGCATAATCTTTTTTGAGGAGCATCTTATCGTAAAATTCAAACGGCGGCAGGTCCCAGGTCTGCATCTGCTGAATACCGAAATACATCAGTATCGCCTGTTTCACCCACTCGTTCACCTTCCAGCCGCCGGCATCGGGAGCGGCGGTTCTCAAGCGGCCCTTATCGGTTTCTTCGATCACCGCGCGAACGGCGTCGCTGTACTTTGTTTCTTTCAGCAATTCACGGTTATTCCAGGCTTCCGCCACCAGTTGTTGCAGATCCATTGTTTCAACAGTTTTTGCGAATGTAGGGAGGAACCGATATTTCCGCCGCAGCATTCAGTGGTTATAATCACCGGTAAATAAAAAAGCAGCCTGGAAAGGCTGCTTTAACAAGTTTAGGATTCGCGATTAATGGTGGTTTTTCATCAGGAATAATATTATTCCAGGTTAGCAACGGACCTTATCAGCTGAACAGTCCGCCTTTTTTCAGTGCTTTTCTTCCTTCACCGAT
>DASVBM010000416.1:0-2321 GCA_036375835.1 Chitinophagaceae bacterium
ACCAGGCACTGGAATATCGCTGAATGCTCACTGTCAACCGGTATTACCGGAACATTCTTCTGCACTGCTTTGCGCATCACATAATCACCGGCAACGACCAGCGTTTCCTTATTCGCAAGACCGATCGTCTTACCGTTTTCAATTCCCTGCAATGTTGGCTTTAATCCGGCATAACCAACTATTGCTGCCAGCATGAAGTCGTAGTTATCTTCCGCTGCCGCCTCTTCCAGCCCTTTTTCGCCGCTCAGGACATTAATGGCCTGGCCCGACAATGCAGCCTTTACGGCTTCATATTTTGTCTCGTCCACGATGACTACTGTCTTCGGATTGAAACGCAATGCCTGTTTTACCAGCACATCGTCGTTGGTGTGCGCGGTGAGAATCGCGACAGAAAATTTGTCCTGGTTGGCAGCAATTACCTCCAGCGCCTGTGTTCCGATTGAACCGGTTGAACCAAATATGGCTATTCGTTTCTGCGTCATTATTCCTGTTCAGTTGAATCAGGTAAAGATAACTGATCAGCTGTTTGCCGGCACATTTTATTGAACGATCCAGGGTTTCAGCTGATCGGCGAGTTTGCGGTCATTACTCAGTCGCGGTACTTTGTTCTGCCCGCCGAGCCTGCCGATTGATTTCATATAATCTATGAATCCGTTTTTGCGGATCACGCGGATTTGCAGCGTATCCAGTATGTTCCCGGTTATCAGATCATCATAATAAACATTTTTCGCCCTGAGATTGCCATCAACTTTCAGCCGGAAAGCTTCCATATCAGCCGGCCTGGTTTCAAATTCAATAAACCACTCGTGATAGCTTTTCCCGGAGTCATTCGCTACAAAAGGCGCAACTGTAAATTCGGTGACATGAATCTGCTCCTCTTCCGCAGCCTGCATAAGCGCCTGTTCCACTTCCTCCGCAATCACATGTTCGCCAAATGCCGAGATAAAGTGTTTCGTACGGCCAGTAACTACGAGCCGGTATGGGTCTGTACTCAGGAATTTCACCGTGTCCCCGATGTTATACCCCCACAACCCAGCATTACTGTTAATAATCAGCGCGTAGTTTTCGCCGACCTTCACATCTTTCAGCGAGAGACGCCGGGGATTATCATTGAATATCTCGGCGGCGGGCACAAACTCGAAAAAGATTCCCGAAGAGGAATTCAATAAAAGTCCTTTTTCTGACTGGCTGTCCTGGAATGCGAAAAACCCCTCGGATGCAGGAAAGGTTTCGATTGAATCGATCTGCTTACCAATCGTATCAAACAGCTTCGCCCGGTAAGGTTCGAAGTTGACACCGCCGTATACCATCACAGAAAACTTAGGGAAAAGTTCAGCGATCGGTTTACCGGTCTTCTCCTTCAGGCGGTCGAAATACATCTGCATCCAGGGTGGTATACCGCTGATCAGCGTCATATTCTGTCCGCTTGTTTCTTCTACTATATTGTCGAGTTTCGTTTCCCAGTCCTCTATGCAGTTCGTCTCGTAAGAAGGCAGCTGGTTGCCACGCAGGTATTTCGGAACATGATGATTTACGATGCCGCTTAACCGCCCTGTGGGTATGCCTCCCACCCGTTCCAGCTCCGGCGAACCGCTCAGAAAGATCATCTTGCCGCTGGCGAACTCGTAGTTTCCGGATTCGGCCATATAACAAAGCAGCGCATTACGCGCAGTGTTAATGTGGTTGGGAATAGAATCTCTGGTGATCGGTATATATTTTACACCACTTGTAGTACCGCTTGTTTTGGCAAAATAAATGGGCCTGCCTTTCCACAGAACGTTTTGTTTCCCCTGCTTGATCGCATCTATATACGGACGGAACTGTTCGTAGTCCCTGATCGGAACTGCTTTTGTGAAATCACCGTAACTGTTAATTCCTTCAAACCCATGCTCCCTTCCAAAATCGGTTGATCTGCCGTTCTTTATCAGGTGCCCGAAAATTTCCTCCTGGTCTTTTACAGCGGTCTGCCGGCTTCTCTGGATCTGCTTATATATATAGTGGGCGAACGGTTTAGCCAGTAACGATTTCAGGTTCATCTTCAAAAATAAACGGCAAAGGTAAAGAGAAAGGCAGGAATGATACCGGTTGCGATACCCCCGACCTTATCCTTCCACCACAACAAATACCATTTATACAACACTATAAATCAATAATTTGCACGTTATTCTAACGGCTAATATCAGGCTGGCGGCAGGTTTTTGCCTCCAACCGGAGCAGATTCCGGAAATTTGAGCCGGGTTAACAAAAAACTTCGGCAGATCGTTTCCCATTTAAGCATGAAACCCCTACCTTTGCCTCCCGAATTTTTTCGGACTAAATTG
>DASVBM010000347.1:0-2368 GCA_036375835.1 Chitinophagaceae bacterium
CGGTTACGACAGCTATATGGACAGCATCGTGATCCGCGAAACCCCGATCTGTAATCCGCCTACCGCACTGGTTGTTTCCAATATAACGAACAACGCTGCACAGCTTGACTTCACAGCTCCTGCTTCAGGATCGCCGGTGAATTATGAAGTGTATTACAGCACCAGCAACGTGGCACCCGGCTCATCCACTGTGCCCCAGGTAACAGGCGTAACCGGTACAACGGCAAACCTGAGCGGACTTACTGCGTCGACCAAGTATTATGTTTGGGTGCGTTCTTATTGCGGCGGAACAGACAGGAGTGACTGGTCTGTTGGTACAAACTTCACCACTGCATGTGATACCGCATCATTGCCCTTGAACCAGGGCTTCAATGCCACTACCTTGCCTGTTTGCTGGTCTACCAGCATTGTTACGGGGCAGTCCAGCTCTGCTATCAGCTTCCTGGCTTCCAGCAGCAACCTTACGGCAGCACCACAGGAAGGAACACATTTCGTACGCTATAACTCCTACAGCACTTCTTCGGGAGGAGAGGAGCGGCTTATTTCCCCGGAAATGAGTTCCGCAGGTGTTCCAAACCTGGATGTGCGGTTCCAGTGGTTCCAGGATGGAAGTTCCACTTATTCAACCGGAGCATACCTGAATGAGGGTGTGACGGTAGAATGGAGCGCAGACGGCACCAACTGGACAACAGTTCAATACTTCCCGAGGCATGTTGATGGCGCACCAGCCACCGGCGAGTGGTCTGCAAAATCTGTCAATATTCCTGCTGCTGGTAATCTCACATCGTTCTGGGTTGCGTTCAGGTTCCATTCTTCCTATGGTTACAACATGTACCTGGATAATGTTTCGGTACTGGCATCCGTGAGCCTGCCGGTTACCATCAGCAGCTTCACAGGAAAACTGAACGGTGAAGCGAACCTGCTGACCTGGACGACTTCAACAGAAACCAACAACAGGGGATTCGAATTGCAGCGCAGTGCCGATGGCAGCAGCTTCAGCACGATTGGTTTTGTTGCCAGCAAAGGTGATAATGGTAACAGCAACAATACACTCAGTTATGCTTTTGCAGATTCAAAACCAATCAGTAGCAGTTACTACCGCCTGAAGCAGGTGGATAATGACGGAAAATTCCGGTACAGTAACACGGTGTTACTCGCAAGGAAGTTTTCTGAGATTTCATTGTCGTCTGTATTTCCAAATCCTGCCGGCGAAAGACTGAACCTGGTAATTGCTTCACCGAAGGCTGCTAAGGTTATCGTAGTCATTACCGATCTGAGCGGACGGGTATTGATGCAATCACCGGTTCAACTTGCAGAAGGATCGAACAAAACAACCATATCACTTACCGGCCTTGCTTCAGGAAGCTACCTGTTAAAGCTGGTTTGCGCGGATGGCTGTGAATCGTCGATCATCCGGTTCGTCAGGCAATAAGCTGATAATCAGCAAAAAGTCATAATAAACACTAAAAAGGCTGCACAAATCTGTGCAGCCTTTTTTCTGTTGATAACCTGTGTATTTTAAGCATACCGATAAAAATTTTTCAGGGAGCCCCGGTTAAAAGTTATGTTAAAGTCCTAAATTCACAGCCTCCCTAACCAACGTCCATTTAATAACCAACTGAAGTCACATGAGAAAAATCTACTTGCTGCTACAGCAAAGAAGCCTATTGTTTATCCTATTTCTTTCAGGTTTCATTTCAACAAGTGCCCAGACAGACATTAGTATCGGAACAGGTACTGCGGGGAACTCTTCTTCAAGCTACCCTGCACCCATACAGGACTGGTACGAAGGTGGGCGCGCGCAATTCCTGTACCTCGCCTCTGAGTTATCGGCGGCCGGAATGGTGCCGGGATATATCGATGCGGTTAAGTTCACCGTTACAGCATTGAACGGTGCAGGTGCTACCGAAGATATGGTGGTAACAATCGGGCCGACCAGCGCCACTACACTTTTAACCGGAACAAGCTGGAATACATTTTCCGGACCTACGGTTTCATCGGCATCGGTGGACTACCAGCCCATTGTAGGCACAAACCCGATATCATTCAGCAGCTCTTTTTTCTGGAATGGAAGTGACAACATCCTGATTGAAATCTGTAATGGCGACCCCTTGAACGCGGGCAGCACTATGTATACCAATAATGCTAGCACCCCCTGGACTACTGGTCTTGCATTTAACGGGTCTCACACCTATACTTCGGATAACAATGGGAGCCTTTGTGGAACTACTCTTGGTTTTGAAAATGGAACGGCTACTACCAGGCCGAATATCACGTTCAGCTGGACCCCGGCTTCAGCTTGTACAGGCGCACCGGATGCCGGCACAGCTGTCAGCAATACAAGTGATACCTGTGCATTTGCCAATTT
>DASVBM010000061.1:0-3525 GCA_036375835.1 Chitinophagaceae bacterium
AGTCCGTACGCGGCCTCCATGTTCGAAGCTTTCCGGAAATACAGCACAATACCGATGCAGCCGGCGAACAGCAACAGGTTAACTGCCGGAACGAACAACTGTCCCTTCGCCTCGGTAGGATAAATAATTTTCAGTTTCGGCCAGAGATTCAGCCGCATTGCTTCGCTTACCAGTGTAAACGAACCGGATATCAGGGCCTGGCTGGCGATGATCGTTGCAGCGGTAGCGATCGCGATACCGGGAAACACAAACCATTGCGGCATCACCCCGTAAAACGGGTTAAAACCCTGTTCGATCATGTCTGAAGACACCAGTTCCCCCTTATGGTTTGCGAGCAACCAGGCGCCCTGGCCCAGGTAGTTCAGTATCAGGCAGGTTTTTACGAAAATCCAGGAATAGCGGATATTCCATTTGCCGCAGTGTCCCAGGTCGGAATATAATGCTTCCGCACCCGTAGTGCAGAGAAAGACCCCACCCAGGATATAAAATCCGCCCGGGTAGGCAATCAGCAGCCGGATGCCGTAATAAGGATTCAGGGATTTGAATACCTCAAGATCTTCCGAGAGATGAACAAGTCCTAAAGTCGCCAGCATCAGGAACCAGATACCCATCACAGGTCCGAAAAACTTACCGATAAACGCGGTTCCAAACTGCTGGATAAAAAACAAAACAGTTAAGATACCTATCACGATATAAATAACCGTCCACTGGCTGATGCCTGCGAAAGTCGGAACCTGCTTAAGTCCCTCGATAGCCGAAGTAACGGAAATAGGCGGGGTGATCATACCGTCGGCCAGTAAGGCTGCGTCACCCATCATGGCGGGAATAACCAGCCATCGCTTGCGTCTCCTCACCAGTGCGAACAAAGAGAATATTCCTCCCTCGCCCCTGTTGTCTGCCTGCAGCGTCAGGATCACGTACTTGATCGTTGTTTGCAGGGTCAGCGTCCAGATGATGAGCGATAAGGAGCCGATCACCAGTTCATCGGTTATCTGTTTTCCACTGATGATGGCATTTAAAACATAAAGTGGCGAGGTGCCGATATCGCCGTAAATAATGCCAAGCGCGATCAATAAGCCTGCGACGGTTACCCGGTTGTGTGCGGACATTGTCTTTTAAATTGCCGCCAAAAGTAGACGGACCGGGAACCATCGTAACAACGCGCCTGAAAATCTTTATAAAATCTTTATACCGGTATGAAACCCCGGAATCGCCGTTACTTTGTTGAATATAGTTTTCAATGGCGGAATTACTGATGACGAGGATGGGCAGGGGCAGCCAGTATTTCTGGAGCCTCGCTACGATTATCGTGGTATCTGCTGTTTGTTTTGCGTTTTCGTCACTGATGGGGTACAGGACCGTTGCTTTTATACTGCTGGTTACCGTATCGGTGCTGGCGATCACCCTGGATATATTGCCGGTCTTGTCGGCAGCCGTACTCAGCGCTTTCACCTGGAACTTTTTCTTTATCCCGCCGAGGTTCACTTTTCATGTGGAAACCTCGGAAGACACCATTCTCTTCTTCATGTACTTTATCATCGCAATGATAAACGCGGCGCTTACCTATAAGTTAAGGCAGGTGGAAAAAGCGTCGAGGCTAAAGGAAGAGAGAGCCAACAGTGTGAAGCTGTACAACACGATCCTCGACTCGCTTACCCATGAACTGCGTACACCCATCGCTGCGATCATAGGGGCTACAGACAACCTGCAGCAAAACAAGAACCTTTCGCCTGAAAATACCATGCAGCTGATTGCGGAAATTTCGAAAGCATCCCTCCGCCTCAACCAGCAGGTAGAAAACCTGCTGAACATCTCGAGGCTGGAGTCGGGGCATATCAAACCGAAGAATGACTGGTGTGATGTGGGAGAACTTATTTATGAAGTCGTAAACACGATCGAAGAAAACAATCCCGGCAGAACGATTCATATCAGCCTTGACCAGCGCCTGCCGTTGTGCAGTATTGACAAAGGAATGCTGGAACAGGTGGTCTATAATTTATTAAACAACGCCGTGATACATACACCGGAGGGATCATCGGTTGAAGTTGTTGTAAACTGCCCGGTGGATTTGTTGAGTATCAGTATCTCGGATGACGGGCCCGGCTTCAGGGACATTGACGTCAAAGACATCTTTCATAAGTTCTCGAGGAACAGAAGAGCCGGCACAACGGGTTCCGGCCTCGGTCTTTCGATTGTGAAAGGTTTTACCGAAGCCCTGGGCGGAAGCGTTGAAGCAAGGAACAGGCCGGAAGGAGGTGCCCGGTTTAACATCACCATCCCGGTGAAAACGATCAGCTTAAATATGCAGGCATGAACAAGGCTGAGATACTGATCATCGATGATGAACCCCAGATCAGGAAGATGCTGGAAATAACCCTGCAGACTAACGGGTATATTGCAAAGTCAGCTTCAACCGCAAGAGAGGGGTTGATATTGGCCGGCAGTCATCCGCCGCAACTCGTGCTGCTTGATCTGGGACTGCCCGATGAAAATGGCCATGTCGTTTTACAAAAGCTGAGGGAATGGTATACGAACCCGGTCATCATTCTTTCCGTCCAGAAGAATGAAGAAGACATCATAAAGGCGCTTGATAACGGTGCAAACGACTACCTGTCGAAACCTTTCCGGACCGGAGAATTGCTGGCGAGGATCCGTTCCGCGTTAAGAAAGCAGCTCACCGATGAAACGGAAACAGAGATCAGGTTCCGTAACCTCCAGGTTGACCTTGGCGCCAGGGTGGTAAAAAAGAATAACGAGCCTGTAAAACTTACTTCAACAGAATACCACCTGCTTGCTTTACTGGTGAGAAACGAGGGAAAGGTACTTACGCACCAGTATTTACTCCGGGCTATCTGGGGCCCTGGGTATATTAATCAATCTCAATACCTGAGAGTGTTCGTGGCACAACTCCGTAAAAAAATAGAAGACGATCCCAACCGGCCAAAATACCTCATCACCGAATCAGGAGTTGGTTACAGGTTTACGGGCAACCGCGATTTTTTTGATGAGGGGAGCAGTGAGGCGGAGGCTTGAGCGAGCGTGTCCATGGAGATGGCTGTGCCTGACGCGCGGATGGCGGATGGCGCGGTGAGGGTTATTGGAAAGTTGAATGTTTGTTGCCGCGAGTGGGTCCATGGTCGATGGTCCATGGTCCATGGCTGTTGCCGCAATGTTTTGTTGGGTAAGAGACCTACCACTAAGATGTTGTCATCCCGAGCCCGCCCGGGCGACCGGTCGGACGGGGGCGCCAATGCAGTCGCCTTTGCGTCCTTTCCTTCTCCGCAGAGTCTCCTGCGATTGTCACTGAGGTAACCAATATCGTTCAGGGACTCTGCGGCACCGGAACGATCGACAACATCCCCCCGCAGAGTGCCCGCACGTAAACCATCGAATTAAACATCTGCCAGGGACACATCTGCGGAGAACTCATATCCGGACAAGACAATCCCGCCTAACGCCTAATGCCTAACGCCTAACGCCTGTTTTTCTCCCGCCTCCGGTCTCCCGCCTCCAGCCTAACCCCTA
>DASVBM010000058.1:0-8163 GCA_036375835.1 Chitinophagaceae bacterium
CGTAATCAATCACCCGCATATCTTCTTTGAACGTGAGCCCCTGCTGCGAAAAATTCCCGAAGATCACGGTATCCCCGATATTGACTTTTCCTGAATCCCCCGGCTCAATTCCCTGCAGAATGTTCAGGAATGTCGATTTGCCAACGCCATTCTTCCCGATAATTCCGGCCCTTTCACCCTTACTGAATGTGTAGTCGAAACCCTTCAGAATAACCTGGTCACCGAAACGCTTATATACCTTTTTCATCTCCACGATCTTCCCTCCCAGCCTGTTCATCTTCATCTGCAGTTGCATCTGCTGGTCTTCAATGCGTTGTTTGGCGCGGGATTCCACCTCATAGAAATTATCCTGGCGTGCCTTGCTTTTCGTGGTACGTGCCTTCGGCTGTTTGCGCATCCATTCCAGTTCCTTCCGGTACTGGTTCTTTGCTTTATCGATACTGGCGGCTTCGCTTTCGATCCTCGCCGCCTTTTTCTCGATGTAATTTTCGTAATCCCCTTTGTACACGAACATGTTGCTGCGCTCCAGCTCCCAGATCTCATCGCAAACGGCATCCAGGAAATAACGGTCGTGGGTTACCAGCAGCAGCGTAACGTTTTCCTGGCCCAGGTAATGCTCCAGCCATTCGATCATCTCAAGGTCCAGGTGGTTGGTTGGCTCATCCATCATCAGCAAAGTATGCCGGTGCTCGAAGCCTATGTCGATCAGCGTGCGGGCGAGCGCTACACGTTTGCGTTGCCCGCCGCTCAGGTCAGCCATGTTCTGCCTGAGGTGGTGGATGTTAAGTTTGCCAAGTATCTCCTTCACCTTTGCTTCGAACTGCCAGGCATTGAGCGTATCCATCCGGGTTATGGCCGCGCCCAGTACGGTTGCATCGCCGCTGTCGGCCGCGGCTTCATAGGCAGCAATCGCATCCATTACCGGGTGCGCCACATGAAAAATGTTCTCCAAAATGTTTTTATGCTCCAGGAACTGCGGATCCTGCTCGAACAGCGCCACGGATACGTCCTTGTGTATCCAGAGCTTCCCTTCGTCTACCGTCTCTTTTCCGGCGAGAATACGCAACAGTGTTGACTTACCGATGCCGTTTCTTGCGATCAGCGCGATCTTGTCTCCCTCATTGATATGAAAACTGATATCGCGGAAAAGTGGTGTGATGCCATAGCTCTTCGTCAGCCCTTCAGCAGAAACATAATGCATCCGGCAAAGATAGGCGAGTGTATTATCAGGTGGTCGCAGGCATGTTACCGTGAACGGTACAACCATTCACAAGCTGAACGAGCCAGGTCATCCTGAGCTGAAAAACGTCAGAATGGCGTTATGGCAATACCTTGTGCTGCCAGTTTTTTCTGTGCCGGAAAATATTTTTCTATCCACAACTGTGTAAAACAAGAAGTTGGAAATATGGCATAGCGTTGATTAAATTTGGAATGGATGTTGGTTAGATTAGTATAGAGCCTTAGAAACCAGATTGTTCATTTAAATACGATTGATTTGACAGACGCAATCATTAACCTCGACACCGTCAACCCTATTGAATTCTTCGGAGTCAATAACGGAAAACTCGATTTGTTAAAAAAGAAGTTCCCCCTTCTCAAAATACTTTCCAGAGGCACACAGATCAAACTCAGCGGGGCACCCGAACAAATAGAATCAGCGAAGGAAAAGATCGATCTTATTATCCAGTACCTGGAGCGGAACGGTCACCTCAGTGAAAACTATTTTGAGCAGATACTGGGAGGTGATGACGCGGAAACGATCGATGCTTTCGTGGATAAAAACCCGAACGACATTCTTGTTTTTGGCCCGAATGGCAAAACCGTACGTGCCCGCACAGCCAACCAGAAAAAGATGGTGACCGCTGTCGACAAAAACGATATCGTTTTTGCGATAGGACCCGCAGGTACCGGTAAAACCTATACCGCTGTAGCACTGGCGGTACGTGCATTGAAGAACAAAGTGGTGAAGAAGATCATACTTACGCGCCCGGCCGTGGAAGCAGGCGAAAGCCTTGGATTTCTGCCAGGCGACCTCAAGGAAAAGATCGATCCTTACCTCAGGCCATTGTATGATGCGCTTGACGATATGATACCCGCCGATAAGCTCGGCTACTATATGAGTACGCGTACCATCGAAATCGCGCCGCTGGCATACATGAGGGGCAGAACGCTGGATAACGCCTTCATTATTCTCGATGAGGCGCAGAATGCCAACGACCTCCAGATAAAAATGTTCCTCACCCGTATCGGCGCTAACGCGAAGGCCATCATTACCGGCGACCCTACGCAGGTAGACCTTCCAAAGAACCAGAGAAGTGGCCTCTGGACAGCGACTCGCATCCTGCGGAACATTGAAGGGATCGCGCATATCGAACTCGACGAAGAAGACGTGGTAAGGCACCGCCTGGTAAAGGCTATCATCAAGGCCTACGACCGCGAAAAACAAAAAGAAAACGACAAACTGGAAAACCGGCAATAGTCACCAGTACACGGTGAACGGAGAGGCCGCCTCAATGCATTTTGAGACGGCCTCTTTTTTTATCTGTATGCAGAGGGTTACCTTAGTGCCATGAACCGACTCATCATGCTGTTCGCCTGCGTTTTTTTGTTCGCCTGCAATGGCCGGGACAGCAGTTACCCTAAAGCAGAAGATTCGCTGGACGCTGCGCGCGAGTTTATTGATGCCTTCCTTGACGGTGATACCCGGAAAGCATCCGCTTATATGGTTAATGATGAAGAGAACAGGAATTTATTGCGGAAACTGCACAGGCAGCTCGAAAGCCATAGTGAAGAAGACCGCCAGGGGTATAAAGAATCCTCCATTATCATAGGTTCGATCGAAAATGTTACTGAAGACATCGTTATCATCCAGTACCGGAGTTCTTATGATCGTGAACCGCGGAAGGTGAAGGTGGTGCGGCAAAACGGCACCTGGCTGGTAGACTTGAAATACACTGTAAATCCCAATCTCTGATGCTGAAAGGTCTGTTACTCGTTGGCACGGGCGGTATGATCGGTTCTATGCTTCGATATCTCGTTGCATTGCTGGTCCGCCCTGGTGCTTTCCCGCTTGCCACGTTTACCGTAAACCTGGCTGGCTGTTTTCTGATCGGCCTGCTTATGGGCTTCGCGCTGAGAGACGGTGCGCAGACAGGAAACTGGAGGTTATTCCTTGCCACCGGCCTCTGCGGCGGTTTTACCACATTCTCGGCGTTTTCCCTGGAATGCGTGCAGATGATCGCGCAGCAGCGTTACGGTGCTATGCTCGGCTATATTGCAGTGAGCATAGTTCTCGGTTTAGCCGCTACATTTGCAGGAATCCAACTTTCGAGAATATGATGCAGCATGTGTTACATCCCTGGCATGGCGTAGAACCCGGAGCGTTCTCGCCTAGGGTAGTAAATGCGGTGATTGAAATTCCACAGGGCTCACGTGCAAAATACGAGATCGACAAAGACAGCGGTCTGCTGAAACTGGACCGGGTGATCTATTCCTCATTCTACTACCCGGTTAATTATGGGTTTATACCGCAGACCTATGGCGGCGACAAGGATCCCCTGGACATCCTGGTGATTACTTCGCTCTCCGTGCAGCCATTGACAATAATGGACGCCAAAGTGATCGGGGTGATGCAGATGATAGACAGCGGCGACGCGGATGACAAGATCATTGCGGTTGCAGCGAATGATCCAAGCGTGAACCACTACAACAATATCGAAGAACTGCAGAAACACTTTTTTGACGAGTTGCGCCATTTCTTTGAAGAATATAAGAAGCTGGAAAACAAAAACGTTGTTGTAGAGGAGTTTGGCGATAAAGCCACGGCTTTGAAAATCGTGGCGGAAGCAGTCGATTTTTATAAAGAAACCTTTTTAAATCAGAAATAATGACCGCCACAACTATTCTTATCCTTGTTCTTATTGGTATTGCCGCAGGTTTATTGAGTGGCCTCGTCGGCGTTGGCGGTGGCATCGTGATTGTCCCGGCCCTGGTATACCTGCTTGCGTTTACCCAAAAGCAGGCACAGGGCACTTCACTGGCCATCCTCCTGTTGCCGATCGGTATACTGGCGGTATTGAACTATTACAAGGACCCTGCGGTACACCTGGATATAAAAGTTGTGGCATTGATCATAATTGGTTTTCTTGCCGGCAGTTACTATGGAAGCAAACTGGCACTGTCACTGCCGGACACTACCGTGAAAAAAGTGTTCGCGATATTTATGTTGCTCGTGGCCATCAAGATGCTGTTCATAGACAAGCCGAAACCCACGGCGCCGGGCAAGGAAAAAATCACGGCCGAAAAAATGCATGAATAACCGGCGGACTTATCTTTGCCGCAAATTTTTACAGATGGAGGTAAACAAAAAATCAACAGCGAAATACTGGCTATGGTGTTTCATCTGGACTGCCATCATGATCGTGATGCTAGCCCTTCCGGACTTCAGGCCTTTCTTCTGGCTGGCCTTACCCGGCGCTGCTACCTACTTTGCGCTGGCGATGGACATCATGTAATCTATTGATTCACGATAACTTTTTACCCTGAACCCCGGTTCAGGGTTTTTTGTATCGCCTGATAATGCGCAGCCGATGGGTCCGATGCCCGGTCTCCGTATTCACAATTCCCTGGTGATCGATCCGGTCTATCCGCACCTTACCCGAGGCGTGGATGATCTCCTCAGGACTCAGCATGATACCAACGTGTGTGATCCTGCCCTCCTCATTGTCGAAGAATGCGAGGTCTCCACACTGCACTTCCTGCAGAAAACCTACCCCCTCCCCTTTTTCCGCCTGTTGCCAGGCGTCCCTGGGCAGGGCGATACCGAATTTCCTGAATACCTGCTGGCTAAATCCACTGCAGTCGATGCCACACCGGCTTCTGCCTCCCCATAAATAAGGAACCTCCAGGTATTCCATCGCCGCTTCCCGGATGGCCGGTGCTTCAAACGGAAGTGAACCCAATGCAGGAATACCGGCCTCGCTTGCGGCGGCGATCTGGTTAGCTGCACACCATCCCTGGTAGCCGTCGTACAGACAGCGCAGATGTATGAACCCATTTTCAGTTTCGATTACCTTTGCGGTTTCATCGCGTAAAAGCTGGCTCACCATTTCGCTGCGGTGTGAAGCTTCCTTCCGCAACGGCGCAACCGCCACCGTGCAGTAAACATATTTCATAATAGCTAAGATAAATGTTATCCGGCAGGAGAATGGCTATTCCTGGGGGGTGAGCTTCTGTTTGTAATATAGCAGCGTCTTTGAGAGTTCCCTGGTGAACTCGTCCAGCAGGATGGTGCAGTCCTTCATATATTGCATCACTTTCCTGCGGTCATCGGCCGAGAGGCTTTCATCTTCCAGCATCGGCAGCAGGCCCTGTATGTTTACCAGGGGATGGCGCACTTTGTGCGAAGTGGTGAAAGCGATCTCCTCCAGCTGTCGGATGTATTCGTCTTTCTGCTCATCAGCTTTCTTGATCGAGGTAACGTCTATGCCATAACCGATAACGTAACGGATCTTCTCGTCTTCCTTATACGGGTAGAATTTACGGAGGATGTATTTCTTACTGCCGTCTTTGGTCACATGTTCATCCACCCATTCGATCTGCTCACCCGTGGTGACTGCTTTATTGAAATATTCGCGCCGTTTGATGGCCTGGTTCTTATCCAGGTTTTTCAGTTCGCAGTAGTCGAAGTCGGTTTTGCCGATCACCCAGTTGCGCATGGCTTCATTGGTAAGGCCTTTCTGGTTCACGAACACATAACGGTGCTGGTCGTCGAACACCGCGATGTCGGCAGGTATATTGTTCAGTATCCCTTCGGTAAATCTTTTCTGGCTGGCGATCTCATCCTGCGCCTCCTTCATTCCCGTTACGTCCTTACCCAGCGAAAGAATCTCCACCAGGTTCCCTTCATGGTCAAAAACGCCGGTTTCGCTCCATAGTATCCATCTTTTCTCACCGCGAGCGTTTTCGAGATGGTGAAGATTGGTGATGCCGGGGTTGGAAGGAGACAGTGACTGCAGCTGCGCGATGTATTCCCGGATACCGGTTTCATCGGCAAACGTGTAATTGCGCTCTGTCAGTTCCCCGGCTGACTTGCCAAAGAAGTCGCAGAACATACGGTTCACATACGATCTTTTCCCATCTGGTGAAGACAAGGAGATCATCTCCGGAATGGCATTAAACAGCGCTTCGCTGCGTTCCTGGTTCTTTTGCAGCGCCAGTTCGGCCTCCTTGCGGTTTGTGATCAGGGAAGCTATGGAGAGGAATTCACCTGCGACGCCTTCATTGCCGCTGACGGCCACTATAACTTTATCTACCCAGAACACCTCGCCATGCTTGGTGACGAGCTTCATTTCACCGCGCCAGAGTCCATTGGTGAGGACACTCGTCCACATCTGGTCATATAATTCTTTGCCGCTGTCGTGGAGGAGGATGCGGCAGCTTTTTCCAACAAGTTCTGATTCACTATATTGAGCGGCTTCACAAAAGTTACGGTTGGCACTCTTCAGTACACCATTCCTGTCCACGACCGACATAAGCAGGTTCATGTCAACGGCTTGCCTAAACGCAAGCAGGTCACTTGTGTAGTTTCCAGGTAGGCTTTCTGTCATTGCGGTGCGAAAGTGTTAAATAAAATTGCAACTTTTTGCAATGAAAACGAAGAAAACCGCGGATTTATTAGTGAACTACAGGCGAAAACGCAAATCCGCTCCTGATTTATGGCGGATGGTGCCGATTCAGGGCATAACAGTTGATCAGGATTAGAGAAAAACAGCACATGAAGCACCCTGATCAGCAATGTGTGAACCTCTCGAAGCCGGAGGAACTTATCTACTGGGCACGTAAACTCAACGTAAAGCCCCTGCATCTCCTGCATGCGGTAAAAGTGACCGGGAGTAATCTTTTGAACCGGATGATCTGGTACCTGAAAGCCGAGGGCCTGGTGCCCCACCACTTCGAACCGCGATAAATGTTCTGTTTTACAATGATTTGCAAAAAGGTGATATTTTCGCGGACGGGGCGTTACTATGACCAGAGAACAAAAATTTATAAGGGAAGCAATTGATTTGTCGAGGAAAGGTATGACGGGAAACCAGGGCGGACCTTTCGGATGCATCGTGGTCAAAGGCGACGAAATTGTGGGCCGCGGTAATAACCAGGTAACCTCCACCAACGACCCTACGGCGCACGCCGAAATTGTGGCTATACGTGACGCCTGCAGGAATCTTGGTACGTTCCAGCTGGAAGGATGCGAAATTTATACTTCCTGCGAACCCTGCCCGATGTGCATGGGTGCGATCTACTGGGCGCGACCCGAAAAAGTTTACTACGCAAATACACGCGCTGACGCCGCCGGTATCGGCTTTGACGATTCACTGATTTACGACGAACTCGCGCTGCCTATGGATCAACGCAGGATCGCCATCGTTTGCATCGGCCGCGACGAGGCGCTGAAAGTATTTGAAGAGTGGAATCTAAAAACGGACAAGATCGCCTACTGAGCCGGCTGGCCGGTGTTTGGCGGTTCTGAAGGAACCGGGTTCTTATTGTAGAAGCTGATTACCGCCCATGCAAGCACCATCAGCATCAGCACGATTACTACCGTAATCACGATCCATGAGTTATCTTTCAGTTTTCTTTTGTACTTCCGGTGTTTCCGGGTAGTTACCTGTTTACGCAGGTTGCGGTTCAATTCCTCGACATAAGTCTCTATCGATTTTTTATTCCGCACCTGCTGAAGTCCTTCTATGGCATCATTGACAAAGTCAGAATCGTTCATCTGCTTTTCAACCTGATACTGGCCATCTTTCGGAAGTTCGCCCTGCAGGTAACGCAGCAGGTCCTCGTTCTTCAGATCGTCGTCTTCATTCAATATGTCTTTAAGATCTGCCAATGTTTTCTTTCATTTTCTGTTCAACCATATTTTTCAGGTTACGCTTACCATTCTGGATATAGCTCTTCACCTGCATCACGGTATAGCCGGTTTGATTTGCAATTTCCTGGTAGCTCTTTTTCTGCAGGTAGAATAAAGTTACACAGGTTTGCTGCTCCTTATTTAAATACTGCAGGCATTGCTCCATCACCTCCAGCACCCGGTCTTTGTCCACGTATTCCTGCCGGGCCACCTCTTCGGCTGGTACCTGGAGCTTTTCAATATCGACATTC
>DASVBM010000055.1:0-3034 GCA_036375835.1 Chitinophagaceae bacterium
AAAAGAAAGAAGGGCCTGTTCGTTTGAAAGGATCTATTTCAGCCGTGGCAGCGACGAAAAAATTTACCGTGAACGCATCGCGCTGGGCCACCATCTCAGCAAACCGGTACTCGAAGCCGTTAACTACGACCTGCGCAATACCATCTTCTCATATATCCCGAATACGGCAGAAGTTGCATATTACGGGCTGTGCAAGGGAATGGAGGAATACCTGAACGAGATCAAAGTCCAAAGAATACTTAGCTGGGGCAGCGAGATCACTGAAGAGAAACTGCACGAGATGATCAACCGCAAGATCAGGCAGGAAAAGATCGCGATCAAAGACGTCAAGCTCCGCACCTTCATCACCGAAGACGCGAGCCGGAACGAAATGGTACAGCACGTTTATGACATCACGTACGGCACACTCCGTCGCGACCAGGATACACTCGTTGTTATTGACGACAGCATTGTCCGGGGCACTACTTTAAGAGAAAGTATCGTTCGCATGCTCGCCCGCCTCGGACCAAGAAAGATTATCGTGGTTTCGTCCGCCCCACAGATCCGTTACCCGGATTGTTACGGCATCGACATGAGCAAACTCAACGACTTCGTTGCTTTCCGCGCTGCTGTTGCACTACACAAAGAGCGCGGCACCGAAGGAACATTAAAAGACCTGCACGAAAAATGCAAAGAAATGCAGCGTGATAACCAGCTGCATACAGAGAACCTGGTGCGGCATGTGTACAAACCTTTCACCACCCAGGAGATTTCCGACAAGATTGCAGAGCTGATCACACCGCCTGAAGTTAAAATCCCGGTGCAGGTCATTTACCAGACCATCGAAGATTTACACGAGAGTTGCCCTACCAATACCGGTGACTGGTATTTCACCGGCAACTACCCGACCCCGGGAGGGAACAGGGTAGTAAACAAGGCCTTCATCAATTACATGGATGGAAAGAATGTACGGGGGTATTAATCACCGGACCAGCCCTGTTTTCCCGTTGTTTAGCTGGTCACCTTCTGGCCGGCGAGTACTTTTTTGACGGCTGCGACCATCTTCTCACCTTTTTCCATCACCTGTTCTTCTGTCCAAAGACAGCTGATGGAAGTGGAAATACAGCGTCCCATGATCGCGTCACTCGGCGCGAAGGATTTATTCTGCAATGCAAGCAGAGCCTCGCGCTGGGGTTCATTTACAAGATGCAGCGTGACAGCATTCTTCAGGTGATCCCATTTACGGATATAATGCCAGTTATTGTCGAACCAGTAAAAGTTCCCCGCAAGTATTCCCTGTGCCTTCAGCTCAGCTACCACCGAACGGGTTATTTCTTCGGAAGGCAGGAACCAGCTCAGGAAAGTGCAGCTGTCACCTGCGGGGTCCGGTATCACACGGAATGAAACCTCCGGCAGCGTTGAAAGCACATTTTTCAACAGCTGGTGGTTCTTTTTCTGTATCCCGAGTACACGGTCCACTTTCCGCACCTGCGCCAGTCCGATGGCTGCATGCAGTTCGCTGATACGATAGTTATAACCTATGAACGGATGCAGGTCTGCGCCTCGATCTACGCCAAGGTGGTCGTGTCCGTGGTCAGTATACCCGTCACATTTCGTATACACGTCTTTATTGTTCGTCATCACTACGCCGCCCTCTCCGCAAGTCATGGTTTTTACATAATCAAATGAAAACGTACCGGCCGCACCGATCGTCCCCACCATTTTACCCTTGTACGAAGCCCCGATGCTCTGGCAGGCGTCTTCCAGCAATATGAGATCATATTCGCTGCATATCTGCTGCAGGGCATCCAGGTCGGCCATACTGCCACACATATGTACCGGCATCACGCATTTCGTACGCGGAGTAATAGCCGCTCTCACAGACATCGGGTTGAGCGTAAGCGTCTCGTCAACATCAACCAGCACCGGCACTGCACCAACACTCAGTACAGATTCGAAGCTTGCCACAAACGTGAAACAGGGCATGATGATCTCGTCGCCATAACCGATTCCCAAGGCAGCCATTGCGGTCGACAAGGCGGAGGTGCCACTCGAGGTGAGCTGCGCATACTGGCAGCCAAAACGTTCGCAGATGGCCTGCTCCAGCTCTTTAGACTTCCATACACCTTTCCGCGGACCATCAAAGCCGTAGCGCATGAGCACACCGTTTTCCATCACGTCGTTGATCTCCTTTCTTTCTTCGTCACCAAATAATTCAAATCCGGGCATAACTTCTGGTTAATTGATGTTGGATGTTTTTGAGCAACCAAAGGTAGTAAATGACGGAAATAACGAAGCCTGCCATTGCGGATAAACGGGATGGATAAACCATAGCCGGCTGCTTACCGGAACAGCAAAACCGCCTCCGCTTCACTTTCGTTGTTATTCACGTCAATAGCGGTGACCTTCAGGTAACGATCGGTTTTCTTCTCGGATGCCGGCAGTCGGATGACAGCCTCGCGAATCGCCGCGGCGGGAATTATTGCCAGCAGGAAACGGGTATCCCCGGTTTCAATATTGTTCTCTTCTGAATAATAAAAAGCATAGTTGCGGACGTCCCCATCCTGGTTCTTAAACCCAAGCTTGAGGCTGGCGCCGTCAAATATTACTTTCGACTGGTCGAGCACCGGTTTTGCAGGTGGTACGCTATCGATCCACCACATAGGCGGTATGATAGCTGGCACACGGTAATAATTATTCCGGAGGCTGTCGTTCCAGCCCAACGGGTTGCTTGCAAAAGTCTTGCTGCTGAAGTATACACTGCCCTGAACGCCTTCAGTCTGCCGAAGCAACCGGATCTGGTTTGGCAGTTCATCACGGTCGCGCCAGCCCTGTTCATTTTAACGGTAGATGCCGTGACCAATATACAGCTGCCTGCCAAAACTATTCCGGCTCCACCAGTCAAGCAAGGTCTCATAATCTGCAAGCCGGTGCCCGATCTGCCAGTACAGCTGCGGTGTTACGTAATCAATCCACCCCTTCTCCAGCCATAGCCGGATATCGGCATAAAGATCATCATAGTTGGAACTTCCATTGGTATCGCTGCCCCTGGGGT
>DASVBM010000048.1:0-13519 GCA_036375835.1 Chitinophagaceae bacterium
TTCGGAGACAATAGCAGTGCAGATATTGCCAACCCTTCTCACTATTATACTCATCCAGGGACTTATAAATTAAGCTTGAAAGTCCAGGGTTTTGGTAACTGTATGGATTCGGTGTCTAAGACAATATTGGTTAAAGGTCCTACCGGAACACTGAGTTTCTCACCGGATACTGTTTGTACGAAAGAACAGGTTCAGTTTCATGCCACTGCTCCCGCCAATAGCACGATATTCTGGGATTTCAGCGATGGAATAACAATGACCTCACAAACAACAAGTAACGCTCACCGGTACGAGTCACCCGGGCTTTATCATCCCAGGATGATCCTTATTGATACGGCCGGTTGCCAGGTTCCGGTAGAATCCCCGGACATACTAACTGTTATGGGGGTTCGCGCCAGAATTGGAAAAACCGGGACCCTGTTCTGTGATTCCGCAATACTTCAATTCAGGGATTCATCTGTTATTTTAAATGATGCCCCGTTGCAGTTTAAATGGAAATTCAGCGACGGATCGGTTTCCACTCAGAGGAATCCCATTCATATTTTCCGGGATACCGGGGTCTTTATGACTTATCTTACCGTTATTTCTGCTGCCGGTTGCACCGATTCTATCGCAGCGCCAAATACAATACAGATAGTCGGAAGCCCGTTCATTAATATCGAGTCAAAAAATGGCGTTTGTCAGTTTGATAGTATTCAATTTTCCGGGACCAGCAAATCTGAAAACCAGGCCTTGTCATGGCGGTGGATATTTCCGGAAGGCAAGAGTTCTTCTCTTCAAAATCCTTCAGAATCTTTTAGTTCTCAGGGGAATCATCTTGTTACGGCGGTAGCCATGAACCGAAGCGGGTGTGCCGACACAGCTAATATTAACATCTTGGTACACCCTTTGCCTCAGGTGAATGCGGGAACTGATACAATGATCTGTCGTGGGCAATCATATATTTTAGATCCAAAAGGTGCCACCGGTTATAAATGGCAAAACGATCCATCACTCACAGTGATGCCGGAAGGGCTTGCGGTAGCCCGGCCAACAGAGAGAGTCGTCTATTATCTGACTGGTACCAGCGAATTTGGGTGCAAGGGGAGTGGCAGTGTAACGGTTCAGGTAATGCAACCGTTTACAGTGACTGTTAGTCAACCGGATACTATGTGTGCTGGTCAGTCTGTTCAATTGCGTGCCGAAGGTGCGGCAAAATACCAGTGGTACCCGGATGAAAGCCTTAATAATGCCGGTTTATCGAATCCCATCGCTAAACCCCTTCAGACTACTGATTATATTGTTATTGCTTCGGACGGTCTTAAATGCTTCAGCGATACTGGCCACGTCAGAATATCTGTTTTCCCTGTACCAAAATTTAGTATAGCCGAAACAGCAATAACAGTTCCTGCCGGTACTGATTTGCCTATTCATACATCGAGTTCCGAGGACGTGAACAATTGGAAGTGGTACCCCTCAAAAGGTCTGAGTTGTGACACATGCCCTGAGCCGGTGTTGCACGGGACAGAAAATACCACTTATACAGCAGTGGCCGGAAACAATGGTGGCTGCACTGCAACAGATAAATTAACGGTTACTGTCGTTTGCAATGGCGGCAACCTTTTTATACCGAACACTTTTTCTCCGAATAACGATGGGATGAACGATATTTTCTATCCCAGGGGCAAAGGTGTAAGCACAATCCGGTCGATGCGGATATTCAATCGATGGGGAGATATTGTTTTTGAAAAGAATAATTTCTCTGCGAATGATCCGGATGCTGGCTGGAATGGAATGTTCAAAGGTTCAATACTTACCCCTGATGTTTTTGTATACACCGTAGATGTCATTTGTGAAAACAGTACAGTGTTTACATTGAAAGGCAACGTTACATTGGTCAGATAGGATTTTTTGTTCGGAACTTAAACGGAGCTAATAGTGAAAAATACCAGATCAGCGGGTGAGCGGATACGTGTACCTATTTGTTTCATTCTTCCGGCGATATTCGCTGTAAGTTTGAATCTCAGATCCAGCGCGCAGGCGCCGGTCGCAAATTTTACTGCTGATGTTACAACCGGTTGCTCGCCGCTGGTCGTTCAGTTCACAGATCAATCCACCGGCATCCCGTCAACATGGTACTGGGATCTCGGGAACGGCAGCACTTCTTCGGTGCAGAATCCCACTTCAACTTACGTTACGCCAGGCACATATACCATAACTCTTACGGTAACGAACGCCTCTGGTTCATCCACCAAATCGGGCACCGTAACCGTTACTGATGGACCGATTGCAAAATTTACTTCCACAGACACGGCCGGCTGTACTCCGCATACGGTAACCTTCACAGATCAGTCAACAACTCCAGGCGGCTCAATTGTTGCCTGGGAATGGAATTTTGGAGATGGTGCAACAAGCACTCAGCAAAACCCGACCCATACATACACAATGTCGGGAACATTTAATGTTTACCTGAAGATCACAAACAGTACAGGTTGCAGCCAAACAGTCTTCAAACAGCAGTATATCAGGGCCGGAGCAGGCGCTCAGGCAAATTTTATCGCCAATGTTCCTACGTATTGCCAGGTCCCGGTAACAGTAAGTTTTTCAAATAACAGTCAGTCCGACGGCACAGTCACTTACCTGTGGGATTTTGGCGATGGCAATACAAGTACACTACAAAACCCCTCGCATACATACACCGCTTTCGGTAATTATACCGTTACACTTACGGTTCAGAGTGCTGACGGGTGTAACAGTAACAAGCAACAGCTGATTCAACTTGCGGGTAAGAATGTCTCTTTCACAGGTCCATCTTCCGTATGTGTGGGTTCGCCAGTGAGTTTCCAGATGACTTCTTCACCAAAGCCGCTGTCGCAGACGTGGAGTATGGGTGACGGTGCAAGTTATGCCGATACAGTGGTCACTCACACTTATAATACGCCGGGAAACTACACAATCACGCTGAGCAATGAATTCAGTGGTGGATGTGTTGCTACTAAAACGCAGGCAATCTCTGTTGTTGCTGGTCCGGTCGTCGATTTTACAGCAGATACTACCAAAGCCTGTAAACCAGCTTTTACTGTAAATTTTCAGGCAACAGGGGGTGCCACCGGATTTGCCTGGAGTTTTGGGGACAGCACCACATCGACTGCGCAAAATCCAACTCACACCTATCAGACTTCGGGTGAATTTACAGTCAGGCTGACAGCAACAAATTCCACAGGATGTGTGGGAACGGTGGAGAAAGCGGCATTTGTAAAAATTGTACCACCAGCCGTTTCCATTTCTAACCTTCCGGTAAATGACGGCTGCACGCCTTACTCTTTTTCGCCCATCGCCAACGTCAACGCAACTGAAGGAGTTGCTTCTTATTTCTGGGATTTTGGGAACGGATATACATCCACTCTGCCTGATCCCAGCTATACATACACAACGCCAGGCTCATATACAATTAAGTTGCGCGTTCAGACAAACGGGGGTTGTGTTGATTCAGTTGTGTATCAGAACGGCGTGAATATCGGTTCAGGAGTGGACCTGGATTTTGTTGCAAATCCCGCAACAACCTGCGTAGATCAGCCCGTTTCTTTTTCGATGACCAGCAGTGCAACTCCAACTTCCTACCAATGGTACTTCGGCGACGGGGATAGCGCCAGTACTGCGGCACCCATACATAATTATAAAAATGCAGGGAAATATTCGGTTACCTTAATGATCAAATATGGTAACTGTACATCTAAACTAACCAGGAATCAGTATGTGGAAGTGCTGCCTCCTGAAGCGAAATTCTCAGCCTTACGTGACTGTAATAATAAACTGCTGATCAATTTCAAAAATGAGTCTGTCGGCACCGGATCCGTGTCCTGGAACTTCGGAGACGGAGGTACCTCTACTGCAACAGATCCTTCTCACCAGTATGCCGGAAACGGAACTTACAATGTGACTCTTACCGTGAGCAACGGCACCTGCACCCATTCTCTTACGCAGCAAATTGAGGTATCAAACGCATCAATCGATTTTTCGTCAAGCGCAAACATCGTGTGCAAGGGAGAACAGTTTACACTCAGAGCGGCAGTCCCTAATACTGTCGGCGCTGCACAGTACCAGTGGACAATCTCTAATTCCGGCTCTGCGAACACCGCAGTCGATTCGATTGACTGGACACTTTATGCTTCCGGAACTTACGATGTTGCACTCACTGTCGTGTCTACGGATGGTTGTGTGGAATCGGTTAGTAAACCTGCATTTATTACAGCCTATGGCCCAACGGCAAATTTCGTTGCTAACCGAACAGGAGGTTGCGAGAATACCACCATTAACTTTACCGATAGCTCTTCGTCGGATGGATTACACCCGGTTATTCAATGGAACTGGGATTTCGGCGACGCATCCGTCGGTAGCGGTAACGCCGTATCGCATAGTTATCCTAATACAGGAAAATACAATGTCAGCCTTACGGTGACCGATACCTACGGTTGCACTGACGTCAGGAATAATGTGAACTTCGTCAGCATCACGAATGGTAAGGCAATGTTCACTTCGCTGGATAGTATGAGTTGTATGGGAAAAAATGTGGTGTTTCAGGATACTTCTTCCGGAAATATTTCATCCTGGGATTGGGATTTCGGTGATGGTACCGTAATGACAGGGGTGCAAAACCCGGCACACAGTTACCCTGATTCGGGTTATTATACAGTTAAACTGAAGATCACTGAAACTTCCGGGTGTACTGATTCCATTACAAAAACAAACTACGTTACTATCAGGAACCCGGTTGCACGGTTCGGCCTCAGCGACACCTTTAGCACCTGCCCGCCCCTGACTGTAAGCTTTTACGATAGCAGTTATTATGTGAAAAAATGGCACTGGGATTTTGGCGATGGTGGTAGTTCTCCGGTAGCGAGCCCGACTAATCTTTATAACATTCCGGACGTTTACAATGTAAAGCTGACGGTTACAAGCCCCGGGGGATGTACAGATACAGCAAATGCGAAAATCCGGATACTGGGCCCTTACGGTACCTTTGATTATTCGCCGTTATCCGGGTGTACGCCGGTCACAGCGACTTATTCCGTTACTTCAGCAGAGGCCGTCAAATTTCTTTGGGATTATTCCGATGGCGTTGTTGACAGCGGAACAGTTGCCAGCAGTTCACATACTTATGTAACAGGGGGGAAATTTGTTCCGAAAGTAATATTGACAGATGCTGCCGGGTGCAGAGTTCCGGTAATCGGCAAGGATACTATTTACCTCGAAAAGACCAATCTCGAATTTTCAGGTTCCCAACTCTCGATTTGCGATTCCGGTACCGTCGTTTTCACAAACCAGAGCATTGATGTTATCCCGGGCACACAATTCCAATGGACGGTTAATAATAACAGCTATAATACAACCGATGCAACGGAATCGTTTACCAAGCCTGGATCTTACGATGTTACATTGTGGTCTACCACGCCAGGTGGTTGCGAGGATACGCTGACAAAGTCCGCCTACGTACGTATTCATTCATCGCCGGTGGCTGCGATCCAGAGCGAAGATTCGTTGTGCAGACCTGCAACGTTCCATTTTTCTGCTCAGCTCCAGCCAGACACTTCTTCAATAAAAACCTGGAGCTGGGAATTTGGGAATAATCAGAGTTCTGGTGACCAAACGCCGCAACCACAACTTTTTGATTCTGATGGGAATTTCTTGAACACTTTATTTCTCGAAGATTCAGAAGGATGTACAACCACTGTAACAAAGACGGTAACCGTACATCCATTGCCGAACATAGATGCAGAAAGAAGCACGCTCATCTGCCGCGGCGATTCGATACAACTATCCGCAACCGGAGGAGTTAACTACACCTGGTCAGGACCCGCTAACAGCCTGAGTTGTACAAACTGTGCCGATCCTGTTGCATATCCTTCCTTTGACGCTGTATTTAAAGTCGAAGGGTCCTCCGGGTTTGGCTGTACAGCTACAGATTCGGTTCTTGTGCAGGTATTCCAGCCTTTCAATCTTTCCGTGGACCCATCATCCATTGCAATCTGCTCAGGTAAGCAGATTCAGCTGAGGGCGTACGGGGCGCCGCTTTATACGTGGTCTCCTTCATCCGGATTGAGTTCAACCTCCATAGCGAACCCATTATCCAAACCTGACAGCAGTATCATCTATCAGGTGGTGGGATATGATAGCCTCGGTTGTTTCCGCGACAGCCTGGAAGTAACAATCACGGTTCTGGATACGCCAAGTGTTAATGCCGGACCTGATGTTACCCTGGCAGCCGGAGGTACGGCATCCCTGCAGGCTACAGGATCAGCTGATGTGTTGAGCTATCAGTGGTCGCCGGCACTCGGCTTATCCTGTGTTGATTGTATAAACCCGGTAGTTACAGCCGGGAATACTACCACCTATACCGTCAGAGTGAAAAATGCAGCTGGTTGTGTAGCACAGGATCAGGTGAACGTTTTCGTAACCTGTAACCAGGCAAACATATTTGTGCCGAATACTTTTACACCCAATGGAGATGGTATGAATGATGTATTCTATATCCGGGGGAACGGAGTCTTTGCAGTGAAGTCGCTGCGCATCTTTAACCGCTGGGGTGAGATGATCTTCGAGAAAAAGGACATCAGTGCTAATATTCCAACTGATGGATGGAACGGTTTATTTAAGGGGGTACCCGCGTCGACCGATACATACGTGTACCAGCTTGAAGTACTTTGTACAAACAGCGAAGTGGTAAAGTATAATGGAACGGTAAGTTTAATACGGTAGTTATGAAAGGATTAATGATAAACAGCGGATCCACAACCACAAGGGTAGTTGCCATATTCCAGCTGTTACTTGTTTGCTTTTCTGCAAGGGCACAGGATATCCACTTTTCGCAGTTTTTTGAAGCGCCGTTATTACGCAATCCTTCACTTGCCGGGATATTCACCGGCGACCTTCGTGTCCAGGGTGTTTACCGCAGCCAGTGGGGAAGTGTTACGGTACCATATCGCACCGGCTCATTCGACCTCGAATACAAAAAACCGATCGGCGGGGCAGACGATTTTGTCACCGCGGGTATACAGGTGCTTTACGACAAAGCGGGAACCACGAACTTTACCACCACGAACGTTATGCCTGCGTTGAACTACCATAAAGCGCTCAGTGCTGATCATAACCGTTACCTTTCCCTCGGTTTCATGGCTGGATGGGTGCAACGCAGGATCGATATGAGTAAAATGACGACCAACAATCAGTATGACGGCAATGGTTACAATCCATCCCTCGGGCACGGCGAAACTTTTACCAATTCGAACTTCTCTTACTTCGATGCAAGTGTTGGTATGAGTTACAATTCAGCCATCAAAGAAAGCGAAACCGACAACTATTTTATCGGAGTAGCCTACCACCATTTCAACAGACCAAAAAATTCATTTTATAAAAATCCGGAAATAGAACTCCATCCAAAATGGGTGGCTTCCGCAGGTGTGCGTTTCAACATCAATGAAACCTCGCTGTTTACAGTCCAGGGTGATTATACAAAACAGGGCAGCTTTCAGCAGGCAATCATGGGCGCCTTATATTCCTATAAACTTGGCGATGATTTCGAGAACCCGGCATATATTGTTCACTTCGGAGCGTTCCTCCGTTGGAAGGATGCATTCATCCCCGTGATAAAGCTTGACTTTGTGCCATTCTCCATCGGTCTCAGCTACGATGTAAATGTCTCCCAGCTTCGTACAGCCAGCCAGGGCAGGGGAGGGTTTGAACTTTCTGTCTCCTACCGCACTTTCTTTGATCGCGAAAATTCAACAAAAAACGCGATTCGCTGTCCGCGGTTCTGACCAAAAAGGATAAAATATTGTAATTCATCAACATCCCGCAATTGCCCAAAGCGGTTCTTTTTTTATCAGGCTTAAAGTAGATAAATAGAGTTTCAGGAAGGTGTATACTCGAATCCACCTTTGTTTTCCGGCTCATAACGTCCGGCCTGCAACGGATTTTTTTTCTGCCGTGAATATTTTTTTTTAATTCTGTTGTAACTTTAAGTGGGGGTTAATGTGTGTTGTTGTGGCTAGTGAGTGTAAGGTTCGGGGGGTAAGTGTTGTTTGTATTCAATTACTTGCTGTAATTCTGGCTTTGTTCTGTTTTCAAAGAGCCAGTGCTGAGATTCCTGTTGCTGCTTTCAATGCCGATCATATTGCCGGCTGCTCTCCGCTGATCGTACAATTTTCCGATAACTCAACCGGTAATCCGACCAATTGGTTCTGGGATCGTGGAAATGGCAGTTCTTCGTCTGTAAATAATCCGATCGCAACATATATCGACCCGGGGGTATATACAATAACCCTGACGGTATCGAATAGTTCAGGCTTTGCTTCGGTATCCCTGGCTATTACAGTGCACCCGAAACCCGTTGTTCAGTTCAGTGCTGCGGATACTGCGGGTTGCACACCATTGAGTGTCAGTTTTACAGATCAGTCTTCCACATCCCTCGGCAGCCTGACCAGCTGGGAATGGAATTTCGGTGACGGTTCTGTCAGCAACGCACAGCACCCGGTATATACCTACACGATGGCTGGCACTTTTAATGTGGTTTTAAAGGCTACCAACAGTTTTGGATGTAGTGAAACAGGCTTCCACCAGCAGTATATCAAGGCAGGCTCCGGCGCAAAGGCAGATTTCATAGTTAATGTTCCCACTTACTGCCAGGCGCCTGTTCCAATTAATTTCACGAACAACAGCCAGGCTCAGCCGGGAAGCACCTATTCGTGGGACTTTGGAGATGGTACGACCAGCAGCCTCCAGGACCCGGTGCACAATTATGATACAGGAAATTTCGTAATAACACTTACTGTCAAGAGCGCAGACGGTTGTAACAGCACAAAGCAACAGTCAATACAGCTATCGGGTAAGAATGTGGCGTTTACGGGTCCCTCATCGATTTGTGTTGGCACTACTGCCACCTTTATCATGACTTCAACTCCTAAACCGCTTTCGCAAACCTGGAGTATGGGAGATGGTGGTAGTTATTCGACTGACACAATCAAGCACACATACCATACCCCGGGAAACTATGCGGTTAGTCTATCGAATGAATTTGCAGGCGGATGCGTCAGTTCGACCACCACTACAATTACCGTAGTACCCGGGCCTGCCATCGGTTTCATTGCCGACAGTGTTGCCGGATGTAAAGCTCCTCATACTGTAAAATTCGAATCCACTGGTGCTGCCAGCGGTTTTGTCTGGGATTTTGGCGACGGTAGTTTTTCTGCGATGCCAAACCCTGTTCACACATATGTTTCAACCGGGAGTTTTAATGTAACGCTGGTCGCTGTTAATACCAGCGGGTGTACAGCCAGTATACAGAAGCAGGCCTTTGTACAGATCCAGAAACCTTCTGTGGCAATTTCAAACCTTCCCCTCACCAATGGATGCACACCATATTATTTTGTTCCCCAGGCCAGCGTATCGGCGATCGACGGTATTGCGTCATATTTCTGGGATTTCGGAAATGGTGTCACATCTACCGCTCCGGCACCTGCATGCAATTATGCAAACCCAGGCCTCTACACTGTTAAACTAAGTATACAAACGAATGGTGGCTGCATTGATTCGGCAGTATATGAGAATGCGGTCAGCATCAGCCCCGGGCCACCACTCGATTTTTCTGTGAATCCTTTGATCGCATGTATCGATCAACCGGTCCTATTCTCCACGTCAGCTGCCGGCGCTGCTTCTTTGACCTGGTTTTTCGGTGATGGAGACACTGCCAACGCACCCATTGCGAGTCATCGTTACCAGGAAGTGAAAGAATACACTATATCGTTGCTGGTACGGTATCCCGGATGCGTTTCCCGGCTGACCAGAACAAATTATATAAGCGTACTCCCACCCAAGGCGAAGTTTACCGCGACCCGCGATTGTAACGATAAAAGAATGATCCACTTTACAAACCAGTCCGACGGAGCTGTATCAACATACTGGTCTTTTGGTGACGGCAACACATCTTCCGATCCGAATCCTGTATATACTTATTCGTCAGACGGAAGCTATAAGGTGACGCTGACTGTCAGTAACGGTTCGTGTATCCATACGCGTTCTGATACAGTCACTGTATCCACCGCGACAATTGATTTTTACGCAACAGCAACCACTATTTGCAAAGGGGAAACTTTTACGTTGAAGACCATCATACCCGAAACGGTAAATGTGACCCAGTTTCAATGGACGGTTCCGAATTCCGGTGCAGCAACCGTCAGCTCTGACACGATCAACTGGGCACTATACAACGCAGACACATTTGATGTATCACTTACGATTGTTTCAGACAACGGCTGTACTGAAACCATTTCGAAGTCCGGTTATATCACAGTGTTTGGACCTACCTCCGATTTCGTAGCCGATAAGTCGGGGGGATGTGAAAATGTTTCTGTTCAGTTCATGGAGGGTTCAACCTCAGATGGAACACACCCGGTCACACAATGGTATTGGGACTTTGGCGATGCCGCCACCGGTACCGGCACAGCAGTTACGCATACCTACGGATCCAGCGGCAAATACCAGGTCATCCTGAAAGTTACCGACAGCTACGGCTGTAGTGACACCAGATCAAAAGCGAATTTCATCAGTGTATCCAACGGCAAAGCCCGGTTCCGATCTGCAGATACGTTTGGCTGCATCGGAAGCAATATCATATTTTCTGATACTTCCGCTGGAACGATCTCAAGCTGGCAGTGGGATTTTGGGGATGGTCTGGGAATGACAGGGGTTCAGCACCCCTCGCATCAATACAGTGATTCCGGCTACTACACGGTAAAGTTGAAGATTGTGGAGACTTCCGGGTGTACAGACTCCATATCCAAAACAAGTTATATAACAATCAAGAATCCCGACGCCCGGTTTGGCCTCAGCGATACGTTCAGTTCCTGCCCCCCGCTCACTGTCCATTTTTCCGACAGCAGTTATTACGTGCAGAAATGGACCTGGGATTTCGGCGACGGTGGTAGCTCGCCGGTGCAGCACCCGGTGAACCTTTACCATCTGCCGGCTCTGTACAAAGTAAAATTAACAGTGACCAGCCCTGGAGGATGTATCGATACAGCTACCGCCGCTATCAGAATCCTTGGACCTTCTGGCGAGTTTAAATACACACCTTTACAAGGATGTACACCCCTGCCGGTAGCCTACACTGTCAGTTCAACTGAGGCAGTGAAATTTCTGTGGGACTTTTCGGATGGTATAATAGACAGTGGTTCTGTCGCATCTGCTACCCACGTGTACCTCTCCGGGGGCAGATTTATACCAAAAGTGATTTTAACCGATGCAGTAGGCTGCGCTGTCCCCGTTATTGGGAAAGACACAGTTTATATCCAGAAAACACGGCTTGCGTTCAATGGTTCGCCCTTGGAACTTTGTGACTCCGGTACCGTTCAATTCCAGAATGAAAGCATCGAGAACGCCGCCGGCGTGCAGTATCAGTGGTTATGTAACGGTAATAGCATTGATGGAAAGAATCCGGCTATAAAATTTATTCAACCGGGAACGTATACCGTTACGCTAACTTCCAATACCCCGATGGGTTGCCGTGATACCCTTACCAGGGCATCGTATATACGGGTACATAAATCTCCGGTGGCAACCCTGCTGAGCGAAGATTCACTTTGCGCACCTGCACTGTTTCATAGTTCAGTCAACCTCGATCCCGATACCTCTTCGATAGCAAGCTGGTACTGGGTTTTTGCGAATGGCAGCACATCTGTTTTAGAGTTGCCGCCACCACAAAATTTCAGTTCAGCAGGCAGTTTCCAGAATAGTGTCTTAATAATAGACAACGAGGGCTGTAGTACAGTCGCAGTGAAAAATGTGGTGGTAAATCCAATACCGCCACTTCAGGTATCAGTCGGAGCGACTATTTGTCGCGGCGAATCGATCCAGTTGAATGCAACGGGTGCCGTGAAATATGAATGGTTTGGGAATGTAAGTGCACTCAGTTGTGATTTCTGCCCGACGCCCGTTGCAACTCCTTTGCACGACGCAGTATTCGTTGTGAAAGGCAGTTCCGAATTCGGCTGTGAAGCGTTGGACAGTGTAGCAATCAAAGTATACCAGCCGCACCGGGTTTCAGTTGAAAAATCAGTTGACTCAATTTGTCCTGGTAAAACAGCGCTGCTCAAAGCTTTTGGGGCACCGATGTATCAATGGATTCCTGCCGAAGGTCTTAGCCTTTCAACGGTTGCGAACCCCTTTGCGGCGCCTGCAGTATCTACGTTGTATAAGGTGGTTGGGCTTGATAGCCTGGGATGTTTTACGGACACGGCAACTATATGGCTGAAAGTTTTATCCAATCCAACCGTGGACGCGGGACCGGACCTTGTGCTTAGCGCGGGTGCAACAGCGCAGTTAACCCCCCTTGCGTCTGCCGATGTTATCACTTCCCGGTGGTCGCCGTCCACGGGGCTTGGATGTAGCAATTGCCTGGCAACGCTGCTGACTGCCACAGACGATATCAAGTACACGCTGAAAGTAACCAATCAGTCAGGTTGCAGTGCGCAGGATCAGTTAACCATAACAGTCAGCTGCGATGGCAGCAACATCTTCATTCCAAATACTTTCAGCCCGAACGGGGATGCTGTAAATGATGTATTCTACGTGCGTGGACAGGGTCTGTTCAACATTCGTTCGCTGCGGGTTTTCAATCGCTGGGGCGTTGAAGTATTTGAAAGAACGAACATTGCCGCCAATGAAATATCTGCAGGATGGAACGGTAAGCATAATGGTGTGGATGTGCAGCCTGATACGTACATATACCAGGTGGAGGTTCAGTGCAGCAACAGTAATGTGATGAAGTATAATGGTACGATTACCCTAATTCGTTAACGATGAAAAAGAAGATTCAGCATTCCCGTGCCGGATGGAATCGCCAGCTACTTCTGGCCGCAACCCTGCTGTTGGCGAATTCGGCCGTCCTCGCACAGGATATTCAGTTCTCGCAGTTCTTTGAGGCTCCGATAATGCGAAACCCGTCTCTTGCCGGGATCTTCAATGGTGATATCCGTATGCAGGGCTTGTATCGGAGTCAATGGGGAAACGTCACCGTGCCATATCGTACCGGCATATTTAACCTCGAATACAAAAAACCAATCGGTAACGGGAATGATTTTATTACAGCCGGATTGCACGCACTTTATGACCGCTCGGGCAGCGCTGACTTTACCACCACGCAGCTGATGCCTGTACTGAATTACCATAAAGCCATCAGCGGGTCGCGGAACAGGTATCTTTCCCTTGGATTTATGGCAGGATGGGTTCAACATCATATTGACATGAGTAAAGTAACCACCGATAACCAGTACGGGCCAGATGGTTATAATCCATTACTCGGTCACGGTGAAACGTTTATTAAACCGAACATTTCATACCTGGATGCAAGTGCCGGCATAAGTTACAATTCGGACATCGGTGACGGGGAAGCGGGTAACTATTTCATTGGTGTGGCCTATCATCACTTCAACAGGCCAAAAAATTCTTTTTACAAAAATCCTGAAGCAGAGTTATATCCGAGATGGGT
>DASVBM010000041.1:0-3428 GCA_036375835.1 Chitinophagaceae bacterium
TAATATTTCATTAAGACTTCCGCGGAAATGCGCTGCAGCAGCGGATCTCCGGCTACTATAGAAACGATGCCATGCATGGATAGCAACCGCTCATACCAAAGCACCCGGATGCCTGCTGTGTTCGTCACAATTGAGATGGAAAGGCCTGATACTGCATTTATTTTTGGTTCGTCAACGCTGAAACCAACAGCAATCAATCAACCGATAATTAAACTGAGAAACATGAAAAAATTATTCATCGCAGCAATCGCCATCGTAGCGCTCGCAACAACCGCAGTGGCAGCCGACGGCGGCAAGAACGTAAACTACTGGGTGCTTAGCAAGTTCAACAACAGCTACAAAGCAGCCACGAACGTGAATTGGGTAGTGACCAGCCAGTATGCAAAAGCAACCTTCCTGCTCGACGGGGAGCGTGTGGAAGCCTACTATTCAACTGAAGGAGAGTTTATCGCTGAAAGCAAGGCAATTGCCACGCAGGACCTGCCCAGGATGGCGCGCAAGACCATTGAGAAGAAATACAGCGGCTATACCCTGAAAGAGGTGATCGAATATGCAACACCGGAGAAGACTGAATATTACGTGTCTATGGAGAATGAGAAAGAAAGCAAGATCTTAAAGATCAGCAGCGGTGGTGAAATTGAAGTATTCAAAACCCTGCAGAAATAAATCTGTGAGCCAGGCAGTTGGTCGGAGCCCAGTAATGGGCTCCTTTTTTTTGTTCCGGCGGTGCGAACAACGTGACATATCATACTTTTGTGCCTCAAAAATTTCAAGGATGACCAAGGGACCGATTTCAAAATTCATCGAGCATCATTATCGCCATTTCAATGCCGCAGCGCTGGTTGACGCTGCAAAAGGTTACGAGACCCATTTGCTGGAAGGCGGGAAGATGATGGTGACGCTGGCAGGTGCCATGAGCACTGCGGAATTGGGTGTATCGCTGGCCGAGATGATCCGCCAGGATAAGGTGCACATCATCAGTTGTACCGGCGCAAACCTCGAAGAAGACATTATGAACCTGGTAGCGCATAACCACTATGAACGGATCCCGAACTGGCGCGACCTTACACCGGAGCAGGAATGGGCACTGCTGGAACGTGGTCTTAACCGGGTAACCGATACCTGCATTCCTGAAGAAGAGGCTTTCCGCAGGATACAGCGGCATATCCATAAGATCTGGCATGAGGCAGACAATAAAGGCGAGCGGTATTTCCCGCATGAGTTCATGTATAAATTACTGCTCAGCGAGGTAATGAAAGACGATTACCAGATCGATCCGAAAGACAGCTGGATGATCGCCGCGGCGGAAAAAAACCTTCCCATCGTAGTAGGTGGATGGGAAGACAGCACGATGGGAAACATTTTCGCTTCCTATGTGTACAAAGGCGAACTGAAAGCTTCCACCATGAAGAGTGGAATCGAGTATATGGTATGGCTGGCCAACTATTACAAGGATAACAGCGGGGGCAAGGGAATCGGGTTCTTCCAGGTAGGTGGCGGTATTGCGGGCGATTTCCCGATCTGCGTGGTGCCGATGATGTACCAGGACCTGGAGATGCATGAGATCCCGTTCTGGAGTTATTTCTGCCAGATCAGCGACTCTACCACTTCTTATGGCTCATACTCGGGAGCGCACCCTAACGAAAAGATCACCTGGGGAAAGCTGGATATCCATACGCCGAAATTCATTATTGAAAGCGACGCCACGATCGTGGCACCGCTGGTGTTTGCCTGGATTTTGGGATGGTGATGAACAGCCGGGTAAGCAGAAGCAAAGCCGACGATGATCTGCAAGGCCGGTGATGAATGCCAGGCCGTTTCCGATCAATAACTATTCACGATGAGATGGGTTGAAATACTGCTGGAAATACTGGGATGGGTCACCATCTGTGCCAGCGTCATTATCATTTCCGCGTTGCTGGCTCTGACGCTGATTTATTTTTGGAAAAATGAGCGGGCGAACACAATCGGATGGATCATGATCGCCTGCGGAATTGTCAGCGGGATAGTGATTGCAACCATCATCTGGAAGAGACAGGGAACTGTCAGCTGGCTCTCGCGCATCCGCAGGATCTCATAGGAACTACCCAGCCGGAAGATGCCGGAACAATCCCGGGTTTCCATCACCCGGTCAGTGATCACATCCTTTCATATTGCATTGAGCGGTTTTGCGGATCAGGCGGAAGTTCCGGAGGTGTGCCGACACAATAAGCAGAACGGCGGGAACCAAAAACCAAAGCTGGTGCTGATGCCAGATCTGCTTCAGCAGCAGGAGTACCATCCCCACGGAGAAAAGTAAAATGGGTCCGGTCTTATGATGGTGCCGCGTCCAGCCGTGGTATAACGAATACATTCCGATGGCCGCAGCAAGACAGATCATAAATACTTCAAACAGCACATTATCAATGATGTTGATCCCGAAAATAGGCAGGGCCTGGAGAAATAACGGCAGGAGCGCACAGTGAATCGCACAGGCCAGTGAAGCGCTGATACCAAGTGCATCCCAGTTGATCTTTATACCGCTCATTGCTGCAAATCTATAGAAATGCAACTCTGTTGCAAAAGAATTGTTTAAATAAATTCTGTTAAAGGGCAAGACAGTAATTTTGGCTCATGACAAAGCGGTTTTTAGGGTATGGGGCGTTTTTCCTGGTACTCGTGCTGGTGTTTTTCTTTTTCGTGTTTTCCGGAACAGATGAATGGAAGCCAAAGCTGGCGACCATCAGCTATGTAAAGCCTTTCAGTTTCACCACGCAGGAAGGAAAGCAGTTCACGGATGAAGGGCACCTGGGCAAGGTTACGGTGGTGGAGTACTTCTTTACCACCTGTACGAATATCTGTACGAGGATGAACCAGAACATGAAGACGATCTACGAGGAATTTAAGGACGAACCTGATTTCCAGATTCTCGCCATCACCAGCATGCCGGAATCGGATTCAGTAGGAAGGTTGAAACATTATTCCGACTCACTTGGATTGAACCCGCGGAAATGGATCCTGCTGACCGGCCGGAAAGACAGTCTGTATAAAACTGCGCGGGTGAGCTACCTGCTGGATGATCCCAAACTTCCGCTCACCAATATCGAAGACCAGTTCATCCATACGCAGTTTTTTGCGCTGGTGGATAAGAACGGAAAGGTGCGGGGGCAGGTTTACGATGGTTTGAAGGAAGAAGAAATTGGCTGGCTGAAGCGGGACATCAGGCGGTTGCTGAACGAAAAACAGGGAGGAAACGGCGCGCCGAACCTCTTTACAACTCCGAAATAATATGACCCCGGATATACTGGATATATTAAAACGCAATCAACTCAGTGTTACCGACAGCAGGCGGAAGATCCTGGAATTTTTCCAGCAGGCGGGCGGGGCGCTGGCGCATGCCGATATTGAGAAGCTGAGCGGTGACCGCTTTGACCGGGTGACGATCTACC
>DASVBM010000040.1:0-2571 GCA_036375835.1 Chitinophagaceae bacterium
CAACTAAAACAAATTGAAATGAGTAATCCTACAGATCCTCAGATCCAGCAAACCGTCGACGCGATCGAGGAAAAATTCAACGCACGGGTACAAGAGATCACAGACCGCGGAAACCAGGAAATTAACGAGATCACAGACGAAGGCGAACAGCCGGGTGCAATCGGTGCAGCCATCGGCGTGACCGTAAAGGTTGATTGGGTAACGAGGCCCGTTAAGCTGGACGTGCCTAAGTTTTCTTCCGCCCTGCAGAAAGTATCGTTCGACGTACCGCAGGTAACCATGAAGACCAGGGCTTTCAGCTGGGATGTGCCCGCAACGAAGATGGAGACCCGGTGCATCGCCAAAAAGCCGGAAATGGTGTGCAAGGGTTTGAAATGTACCGTGAGGTATAAATGTATTTATATGGACTTCCCGGTAGCTTACATGAAACGGATGGAAATCAAAACAGACATTCCGGAAGTTGTAATGAAAAAGCAGGAGTTCTCTTTCAATAAACCGGTAGTATCCTTTGAAACAATAGAGATCAAAACAAAATTACCGCAGTTCACGGTGGTGAATGTTGACGCCGAACTAAAGGAAATGGAGGCTGAAGCCACCCGGGTGAGCAAAGAGATGGAAGCCGAGATCGCCGTGGCACAACGTGAACTGGAGGAATCGCTTTCCAGCGGCGTGGGCGACGAGGTGGAAAACATCTTCGAGGAGGTGCGAAACAAACTGCTGGAGGACCGCAAGGCGGTGAGTGGCCAGTTCGAGGACAGCATCAGTAAAATGAAACGCACTATCGGCACGCTGAAACAAAACAATGCCGCCGCCGAAGTTCAGCAAATGGAAACCGAACTGGCAAAGCTGGTGAACGACTACAAGGCAGCCCTTGGCGAGATCGACGCTGCCCTCGGCAAGCTCAACGAAGACCAGGAAGCGGCCATCAAAGCCATCAAAATATCGTAAACAAAAGGGGGAATGGCCCCGGCGGTTCCCCCTTTAAAACTACAACAATGAAAGCTGGTATATACATCCCCGGGCTCGGCCAATCGTTCGTCAACGAGTCGGTTGAAAAATATGCATCCCGCCTTGCCGACCAGATGCGGTATAGCACCACCGGCCGGGACTTTGTGCTGAAATCTGAATTACAGGAATACTCGACGGAGCGTACCACGCAGGTGGTGAGCATCTGCGATAAAGAAAACCCATCGCTGGTGTATTACAAGTTATACGATTTCCGGTACCACGAGATCCTTACCGAAAGATTCAGCAAATCTCCGCTGCTTTGGAAAAACTTTTCGCTCATGGCCCTGGTACTCTGGATGTCGCCGTTGCTGCTGAAAAGGCTGGTATTCCCCGGCGGTTATTCCAGGCCACTGCAGACCGTTTATCTTTTCTGCATCTTTCTTTTGATTGCGCTGGCAATCGTAGTGATGTTACCCTCTACGATTATCGTGTTGAACGACATGCTGGAACGCCTCAACGAGACCGGTAAGGCGGTGACTGCAGCCACAGGTACAACCTTCGCGAAACTGTCGCAGGTTTCTTTGTCAGTAACGGCTTTACTCTTACTCGTTATTCCGAATGCCAACGTCCTGCTGCCCAACCTCGCTACGGAATTTGTTTGCGCCAGCAATTATATCAGGAACGGCGCAGGCCGGTTGATCATACAAGGTCATCTTGACAAACTGGTGGAGAAAATATCGGAAACAGATCCCAGTGTAAAGATCCATTTTCATTCTTACAGTTTCGGAAGCGTGCTGGCGATAGACTACCTGTTTCCGCTTCCGGGAGCATCCGCTGAAAACACCGGAGATTTTGAAGCCCTGGTTACAGTGGGTAACCCTTACGAGTTCCTCAACTCCTATTTCCCCGGTTTCTTCAAAAAACGCATAGCGCAGCGCGAGCACCCCCTTACATGGATAAATGTTTACTCCCTGGCAGACGCACTGGCTACGAATTTCAGGAAGGACAACCAGGCGGGGGACGCTGAATATGGAATAGGCGCGACAGCTGCACTGCCGGTGAATATCAACTATGAAGCGAGCCCTCAGAACCCCGGCATTGCAGGTTTCTTCTCCCTGTACAGCGTCAGGGTGCATGGCATGTACTGGGACCAGAAAACCGAGGGACGTAGCTGCCTTGGCTCTATTTACCGGGCTTTGAGAGACCGGGAACTGATATCGGTGGCTGTGTAATTACAAAGTCCAATAGCAAATCCTCTTTTCCCTTTTACCAATTAAATCAAGTTCTTTCACCACAAACCTACTTACCATGAAACTACGCTGGCTGCTCACACTGATAATAATCGCGTTTGGTTGCACATCAGGTAACGCTCAAAAAGACCCGAAAATCCGCGGCGTCAGAGATTCAACGAGACTTTATTATGATTACAACCGGAAATCCTTGTACATAAAAAATTCTAACGGGAATATCGAATTGTCTCAAGCACTGCCCCACAAGTCAGGAAAAACTATCAAAATAGAGGTTATCAATTATAATCCGCTCAAAACACAACTATCGTTCGGAGACACTTCTTCGAGCTACTTCCTGGCCGACACGGCAACGTTCAGCCGTTACATAACCCTT
>DASVBM010000039.1:0-4125 GCA_036375835.1 Chitinophagaceae bacterium
GGTCATTTGTAGCCGCGCAACCTGCAGGACAGGTTACAGGCACCGTTTCTTTCTCGGAAAAACCTGTTGAAGCTGCAACGGTAACGCTGCTGAGGTCAAAGGATTCTGCAACAATAAAATTTACTGTTACCGGAAAGACCGGCCAGTTCAGGATCGAACCGGTAAAGGACGGCTCTTATATAATTTCGGTGCAGGCGCTGGGATATCAGAAATATTATACACCAACTTTTGAGCTGAAGCCGGGCAGTTCAGAAATCAACCTGAACGGCATCAAACTCATCGCGGCAGCAAACAAACTGGAAGAGGTAACGGTAGCCGCACGTAAACCGCTTATTGAGCAAAAGATCGACCGGATGGTCGTGAACGTCGATGCTTCGCCTACGAACGTAGGCAGCAGCGCGATGGAAGTACTGGAGAAAGCACCGGGTGTGTCTGTCGATAAAGATGGTAACATCAGCCTGAAAGGAAAAGAAGGCGTTCTGGTCCTGGTTGATGGTCGTCCTACGCATCTCAGCGGCGCAGACCTGGCAAACATGCTTCGCACAATGAACGCGAACCAGCTCGAACAGCTGGAGATCATGACCAATCCACCTGCCCGTTATGATGCTGCAGGCAACGCAGGGGTGATCAATATCAGAACAAAAAAGAACCGGCAATTCGGTTACAGTGGTTCTGTTACGCTCGGCTACAGCCAGGGCTTTTATGGAAAAACGAACGAAGGCTTCAACTTCAACTACCGGAAAGGCAAGGTGAATGTATTCACCAATTTCAGCCACAATTACCACAAGGGATTTGGCGAGCTGGATATCCAGCGTAATTTCCTTGACAGTACATCCAAACTGGTGGAATCGCATTTCGACCAGCAGGCAAGGATGTTCAACATGAACAATTCATTCAACGGCAAAGCTGGCTTAGACTTCTTCGCCACGCGCAGAACAACCTTCGGTTTCGTTCTTACTGGTTATTCCAGCGACCGCGATTTTCAGAACTATAATGTAAATAATCTCTATAATCCGCCCGGCAACCTGGTAGAAATAACAAAGGCAGTTTCTGACCAGGATGAGACATGGAAAAACCTAAGCGGTAACCTGAACTTCAGGCAGGTACTGGATTCCGCAGGTACCGAAATTACTGCTGACCTGGATTACATCACCTACGACGCACAGCAGCACCACAGGCTTTACAACTCATATTATACCCCTTCCGGAACTGAAAAACGGAAAGCTGATACACTTTACGGCAATCTTCCCCAGCAGATCGATATCTACAGCGGCAAGGTCGACTTCATGCGCCCAATGAAGAAAGGCGTACGTTTTGAAGCAGGATTGAAGACAAGTTTTGTAAAGACGGATAACAACGCCCGCTACGACACAGTGCACATGGGTGCAGTAATCCGCGATAACAACCGCAGCAACTACTTTCTCTACGAAGAAAACATCAATGCGGCCTATGTAAACCTGACCGGACCCCTGGGCAAAAAATGGAACGGACAATTGGGGTTGCGGGTGGAAAATACCGTTTCAAAAGGAAACCAGGTAACTACCAGCGAAAAGTTTGAACGTCGTTATACCCAGTTATTCCCCACTGCTTACCTGCAGTATAAGCCAAATGAGACGCACAGCTTTGTAATGAATTACGGCAGAAGAATCCGTCGACCGAATTATGAAAGCCTGAATCCATTTATCGAATACCTGGATAAATACACTTACCAGCAGGGGAACTCCAACCTCAGGCCACAGTTCAGTCACAACATCGAACTCAGCCACACGTTTAAGGGCGTGCTCACAACCACCCTCAATTATACCCGCACAACAGACATCATTCAGCAGGTTATTGAGCAGATTACGGAAGACACACTGACCTATGTCAAGCAGGCAAATATCGCCAATCAGAGGCAGTATGGAATTTCGGTTAGTGCAGGCATGCCGGTTACGAAATGGTGGACGAGTAACGTATATGTAAACGTTTTCAACAACCGCTTCAGCGGAATTGTTAACGGCGACCAGGTAACGATCAGTGCTTCCACACTGATGTTAAACGGATCACAGCAATTCAAACTCAGCAAGAAGACTAGTTTCGAGATCAGTGGCTGGTACCGCACTATGGGACTGGAAGGCGTGATCAAGGCAAAGCCAATGGGTATGGTGTCGATAGGTTATTCTCAACAGGTGATGAAGGGAAAAGGTACGATCCGTCTGAACCTCCGCGACGTGTTTTACACGCAGAGCTTCCGCGCAAGCACCCGTTATGGAAGTGTGGACGCGGCCTTCCAGGAAAGACGCGACAGCCGGGTGCTGAACATTGGTTTCAGCTATCGTTTCAATAAAGGAAAACTGAATGCAGGCAACCAGCGGAGACGCAATGGAAGCGCTTCAGAAGAGCAAAACAGGGTAGGAGCCGGCGGTTAAATGTCGCAGTAAGCTGCAATGACATCCATCCGTTTCCGTTGTCACAGTATTATTTCCGCTCATCCTTTTTGGCTATAAATGAGATGGTATGAACTACAATTTTGAACCATTATTTCACGCGCAGCAATCGAAGTTTATGAAATCAGTTTTTAATATTTCCAGTCTCACAGCTTTGCTGGCAGCGTGTAAGATCCTGGCGGGGTATCGGCCGGGAAGAAAAGGGAACGTGGCAGGGGAATTCCTACCGGCATTTATCCGCTCGTTTCCATCAACGCTTCCACCGGCCGGTCAGCGCAGAGGCTGCCAGTGAAAAAGCAGAATCAAGTTTTCTCTCATGTGCATTATATAGGGACGGCCCCGGTTTCCACCGGGGCTTTTTGTTTGCAAAAGCAGGTGAGCAGTTTTCATTACCGATTATTTACATTTGTTGCCGGACACCAAAACCACCGTTTATGCCATCGTTTGATATAGAAAGCTCCGTGGACCTGCAGACGCTTGATAACGCCATTAACACGGTAAAAAAGGAAATTTCCAACCGTTTCGACTTTCGCGATTCGCCCGTCAACATTGACCTGAACAAGAAAGATTACGTGGTTAACGTGGAAGTGGAAAGTGATATGAAAATGAAGCAGGTGATCGACGTAATCATCAGCCGTGCAATGAAACAGGGCATCGATGCCACAGCATTCAATTTTGAAAAGGACGCCTACCCGAGTGGTAAGGTGGTAAAAAAGGAGATCCCGGTAAAAAATGGCCTTAAACAGGAAGATGCGAAGAAAGTGGTGAAGCTGATCAAGGATTCAGGATTGAAAGTGCAGGCTCAAATCATGGACGATATTGTGCGGGTTACCGGTAAAAAGATTGACGATCTCCAGCAGGTGATCCAGCTTTGTAAAAACGGGAACCTCGGCATGCCCCTCCAGTTCGTCAACATGAAAAGCTAACCGGGCAGCGTCTGTGTCCTTTTGTCCAGGCTGCATTGAGGATAAGGCTCACCCAGTATAACATTTTGGCTTTCAGCTTTGTATCTTGCCTGCAACATTCCTGAACCACAGCAACAAAGTTCAGAATGCCCTTTGTTAAAGCCTGGACGCCTCGGCATTTAAGACTATTTTTATTTGTTCTGCACCAAGGTAAGGCTTAGCTTTGCACCTCTTTAAAAACTGCATGGCAAAATCCATGCACCCTAAAATATAAAATATGAAACAGGGAATCCATCCGACAAGCTACCGTTTAGTTGTGTTCAAGGATATGAGTAATGGAACATCTTTTCTTGGTAAATCAACAACTGCTTCTAAAGAAACCGTAAAGTGGGAAGACGGTAACGAATACCCGCTGGTGAAACTGGAAATCTCAAATACCTCGCATCCTTTCTATACCGGTAAGAATGTACTGGTGGATACAGCGGGTCGTATCGATAAGTTCAAAAAGCGTTACGAGAAGAAAAAGTAATTCAATGTTTTTTCATAGTTGATTTTTTTTATCCCGCCAAAGGCGGGATTTTTTTTGCCTCCACCTCCGTTCAAGCGGCTTTTCCAGCCACCGGCAGAATGATTTATAGGCCTAACTTCACCAAAACAATCACCGATGGCATTTGTGCTTTTTGACGCCGCGGCGCGGAGCAGCCTGTTCCCGCTCACTTATACCCGTGCTACAGCGGATCTCCGTATCGGTATTTTTAGCCTGAAGGAATGGTGGGAGAAACTACTTGGTGAGG
>DASVBM010000036.1:0-3788 GCA_036375835.1 Chitinophagaceae bacterium
GAGGGTCATCGGCTGGGAGGATTCAATTGTGTGTTTGGCGGAAACCTACCGGTAGGTGCGGGCCTCTCGTCCTCCGCAGCGGTGGAGTGCGGGCTTGCTTTCGGTTTAAATGAGATATTCGGATTAAACCAGGGACGCAGGCAGCTGGCGATCATGTCGCAGAGAGCGGAACACCTTTACCCCGGTGTAAACTGCGGTATCATGGATCAATATGCAAGCCTGATGGGTTTAAAAGACAGTATCATGATGCTCGACTGCAGGAGTATCGAGCACCAGTATATTCCCTTCATGCTGCAACGCCACAGCCTGGTCCTGATCAACAGCCGCGTGCAGCATTCGCTGGCCGGGGGAGAGTACAACATCCGCAGGTCGCAATGCGCTGAAGGCCTCGCTTTTCTTGCTCAAAAGGATCATTCGGTAAAAAGCTTTCGCGACGTTTCACCTGACCTGCTTGAATCATCGCGCGATACGATGGACCAAACGATCTATAACCGCTGCAGCTACGTGGTGAGCGAGATCGAACGCACGCGACAGGCTTCAGAATACCTTACCGCCGACAATTTTGAAGGGTTCGGTGAACTGATGTATGCGACGCACCGGGGACTGAGCAGCCTGTATGAAGTAAGCTGCGCGGAACTCGACTACCTTGTTGACCGCGCGAAGGAAGAGGGAGTGACCGGTTCAAGGCTGATGGGTGGCGGATTTGGTGGCTGCACCTTGAACCTGGTGGAAAACGACCGCCTGGACCAGACCGTGAACGCCATCACCGATAGTTACCTCGCTGCTTTTGGAATCGCAGCCGATGTACTGCAGGTAAAGGTGAGCGAAGGAGTACACGTAGTAGCCCGCGGACTTCCTGTTTGAGGCTTCTGCTTCAATTTTATTAGTTTTATCGCAACTCATGAACCGTTACCCGAGAAAATTGATGACGCTTGCAGGCCTTTTAAAGGACTCTGCAAACGAGTTCCTTAAAAACGACCCTTTGCGCATGGCGGGGGCGACTGCTTTTTTTACCACTTTCGCCCTTCCGCCTATACTGGTGATCATTATCCAGTCTCTGAAATATTTTACCGGCCCGGACCTGATCCGCTCGCGTCTTTTCGACAAACTCCGGGCAACTATAGGTGCCGAAGCCGTGGCGCAGGTAATTGACGTATTGAACGGCATACACCGCCTCGCCGATAACTGGTGGGTGACGATCGGCGGATTCATCTTCCTGTTGTTCGTTGCCACTACTTTATTCCGCGTGATCAAGAATTCCATCAACCAATTGTGGAAGATCAGGCCGGTAAGAAGGGCAAGCGCCACCCGCACGCTCGTCACCAGGTTGAAAGCTGTAGTGGTTATCCTCGTGGCAGGCGTACTGATGACTGTCGGGCTGATGATCGAGAGCATGCAGGTACTGATCGGGAAGTACCTTTTTGAAATATCGCCGCTGTTTTCAATTTACTTCAATACCGTGGTCAGCAGCCTGTTCTCTATTCTGATCACGACCACATGGTTTGTGATCGTATTACGGTACCTGCCCGACGGTAAACCCCGCTGGGGCATTGCCTGGGTAGGCGGCTTGCTCACCAGCCTGTTGTTCATGCTTGGCCGTATCATACTCCATTGGCTGCTCACCTATAGCAGCATCAACTATTTTTATACGGCTTCGGCATCAATCGTTCTATTGCTTCTGTTCGTGTTTTATTCTGCCATGATCCTTTATTTCGGCGCGTGCTTTACAAAGGTCTGGGCGGTGCACCAGGGGCATCCCATCGAACCGCGTCCCGGTTACCTGTACTATCGCCTGATGGAGGTAGACTCGGCGAATGGCAGCACCAGCCCTCAGTGACGCGCCTGCATTTGTGTAGAAACATTTGACCAGAATCATCGAAGCCGGCAACCAGTGTGGATGCCGGTGTAAACCTGCGGGAGCGGTTGAATCAAAGCCACACTTCATTTCCAGCGAGATCAACGATGCCCGCTGCTGTGCCGGTGAATTGTTTTCCCCGTTTGGCACCTTTTTTTCAGCCTTGAGTAAAAGGCGGCAGGAACACGAAGCGCAGTAATGGAGGTGACCGCCGGAAGCAATGCCAGCAAGGAGCGCGGACAGCAGCAAACTTCAGGCGCTGCAAAAAACACCGCCCGGAAACAAAGCAACAGCATTTAAAACTATACATGTCGGACCGTATAATCCTTTACGTTGATGATGACCCGGATGATACCGAGCTGTTCTGCGAGGTAGTGCGGGAGCATCACCCGGAGTTTTCAGTGAAACCCGCGAACAATGGCTTTGAGGCGATCAAGCAATTGCATCGTGCGAAGTCGGCACACAATCTTCCCTGCCTGATCGTGATGGACATCAATATGCCGATCTTCAACGGTAAAGATGCGATGCTGCAGATCAAGCGCGACAGCCAGTTCAGGAGTATCCCGATCGTCATGTTTACTACCTCGCCCAAACAGCCGGACGACAGCATCTTTTCGGAGAACGGCGTGGATATTATCCAGAAGCCGGCCAATTTCGAACTGTTGCGATCGGTAGTCGAAGACCTGCTGAGCAGGTGCATCGTAAATGAATGGGATTAGTTGCGGAGAAAACCGAAATCAACCACCCGGCGAACGTATTTTCCATCCTGTATCACCCAGGTTACTTCATAGCTGCCACCTGTTTCCCGCTTCAGCATGTAGATATACACTCTTCGTCCGTCGGCTGAGAGGTAAACGTTGTTGATGTACTTTTCCACCCCACCTTCATTGTAACTAAAGATCGGGTTGTAAAGGTCTGCATAGGCTTCAAGGGGAATCTGTACGGTGTCTTCGCCGAACATCACGTTCACGTCTGCGATGGTGGCGGAGGGCATTTTTCCATAATCACCGTAAAACGGTTTGCCGTCGATCCGTGTCAGGTATTTTTTATCGGTCTCGGGATTGGTATAATAGCCAAGGCGGTGTTTGGAAGGATCGAATGTGCCGCTTTTTATTTTCACGGCAATTCCCTCTCCTTCGAATGCGATGGAGTCGGAGGACACACCTTTCAGTTTCAGTGAGCGGAGGGGTTGCTTGCCAGCGGATTCATCCAGGCCGGCCATTGAAAAACAGGAAATATCTGAACGGATTGCCTTATCCTGTACGCGGATGAAGCTCTCACGTTTATTGCGGGTATCGGGAAATTCCTGGTCCTGGGCAAAAGATTGAAAAGTACCTAAAAGGGCGAAAACGAGAATGAATGGGCGCATAGTTCAAAATTGGAGGAACGGGGTAAAACTAAAAATTAATTTCCGGCTGCAGGCGTTGAATGGTATGTTAATTATACAGGTGAAACACTGTATGGCAAAGTCTTCGTACCAGACAGCATTGCAAGGGCTTAACTATATTTAATACATGGCTGGCTGGAAAGAAATGCTCCGCAGATCCGCAGACAGGCTGGACGATGGTTTTGACCAGCTGGTTATTAACTTCCGGAAACGGATGGGCAGCTTCCGTCCACTGCAGATTGTTCCATTCAGGAGTTATGGAACGCGCGACAGGCTGTATATCAAAGGTCGCGTACTGGAAGACAGGAAAATTGCCGCCGCCACAGACCAGGATACGATATGGAATAACCTGCTGAATATGTACAAGCGCTTCGAGAGCGATGAAGTTCCCGGGGCAGTACTGAAAACGGTGATCGACGGACAGGAACTATTGGTCACCACCGACAGCGAAGGCTATTTTGTACTCTACATTCACCCGGCTGAGCCGGTGATCTCCGGCAGCCTGTGGTATACGATGGAACTGGAACTGCAGCATGCACCTGTACC
>DASVBM010000175.1:0-6371 GCA_036375835.1 Chitinophagaceae bacterium
AAAGTGGATGCATGAAGAGTAAGTCAATATGAAAGCTTTACCACTCAGCCCTTCTGATCATCCCCATAGGAAAAAGCAGAATAAAGTGTGCTCTGTGGTTATCGAATAAAAAAAGCTTCGAAAGCTCGAAGCTCTGCGGAGACTGAGGGATTCGAACCCTCGATACCCTTTAGAGGTATACACACTTTCCAGGCGTGCTCCTTCAACCACTCGGACAAGTCTCCAATAAAGGATGGCAAAAATAGGGAAACCGTTACCAGTTTTTCATGTGTTCCTCAACAATCCTTTCCGGTTCCTCGGCTTTTTTTGTTTTCCAGTCGGGCTCGTATTTCACGAACCAGCTCAGCCATAAAGTTCTGGACAATCGCATGAATACAGGCTGTAATACGATCAGTAATACCGCGTTTACCGCCAGCCAGTAAAAGATACTGTTATCATCCAGCGAGAAACCGATGAAGAGCCACCAGGCTGCAAAACTGAAACCGGAAAAAGCCACGGTAAGCCCATAGCTCACATAACTGGTACCGTAATAAAAACCGACCTCCAGTTCGGTACGCTGCCCACAGACAGGGCAACGCTCATTCATTTTCATGTTATTCCGGAGATCGTAGGGGTTGTTTGTCAGGAACAAATCTCCTTTTCGGCAACGGGGGCATTTATTTCCTATTAAGCTGGACAGATAGCCAAACACTGCAAGAATTTAGGCGGCAAAGTTACGCTATACCGCCGTGTGCTGTTTGATAATGTTCTCTAAAACATTGACCGGAACCACGCCCGACTGCCGCCAGACCACCGCTCCTTTACTGAACAGCACCAGCGTGGGTACACCCTGCACCTGGAAGGCATTGGCCATGGCGGGATTCTTATCCACGTCAAGTTTCAGGATCCGAACCTTATCCTGCATGCGGTCCCTTAGCTGGTGCAGGATCGGTGTCATCATTTTGCATGGGCCACACCATTCGGCAAAAAAGTCAACCAGCACCGGCTTATCGCCATTGATCACGTCGCGGAAGGTTTCTTTACTGCTCGTTTCCATACGTTTTTCAATACTCCCGCAATTTGTGTTCCGGTGCCTTGACGGGGCAGCTGTTGTGACAATAATGCAGGAGCCGATGCCGTATTAACCCCCGATCACTTTTTCCATCTTCATACTGCGCGATCCCTTGACCAGCACGTATGCATCCTTCACGTCTTTCTCAAGGAACCATTTCGCGGCCGCGGTGGAATCGGGCAGGTAAACAAAGGGATGCTGTATCCCGGCATAATCGCCACCCACCAGTACTACTTCGTTCCAGTGGTACTGTTTCAGCAGGTCTACGATCCCCTCGTGCTCTTTAATGCTGTCGGCGCCGAGTTCCATCATGGCGCCCAGCATCAGGATCTTTTTTGGTGCCTTTATCCTTGCGAAGTTCTCGATCGCCGCCTTCATGCTGGAAGGGTTGGCATTGTAAGCATCCAGAATGATATGGTTTCCGTTCTGTTCTATCATTTGTGAACGGCTGTTCGATGGCTGGTAGTTACCGATAGCGGTCCTGATCTTTTCTTCCGGCACCCCGAAGAACTTACCTGTAGCCACCGCACAAAGCACATTAGGCAGGTTATAATCGCCCACCAGCCGGGTGCTGATCTCCTCCAGCGAGGCGCCCCCCGTTACTTTCACTTTCAGGAAGGGTTCACTGGCTATTGACATACCGGTTACGTCGCCCTGTCGGGTACCATAGCGATACACCCGTGAAATACCCTTGCTCATCTCTTCCAGGTAATCGTAGTCCGAAAAGATAAATGCGGTTCCGCCATTAGCGCGCAGGTAATCGAACAACTCACCTTTTCCCTTCCGGACGCCTTCGGGTCCGCCAAACCCTTCGAGGTGCGCTTTCCCGCAGTTGGTGATGATGCCATGGGTAGGAAGTACGTATTCACAGTAAGAAGCGATCTCCCGCTGGTGGTTCGCGCCCATTTCAATCACCGCCATCTGCGCGTCCGGCTTAACGCGCAGCAGCGTAATGGGTATGCCAATGTGATTGTTGAGGTTCCCTTCCGTGGTATAGGTCTTAAAATGCGTTGCGAGTACGGTACTCACCAGTTCCTTGGTGGTGGTCTTGCCGTTGCTGCCGGTGATGGCCAGGAACGGGATATCAAACTGCTGCCGGTGGTGCCTGGCAAGTTGCTGCAGGCTGCCGAGTACATCCTCCACCAGTATCAGGCGGCTATCGCTTAGTTCGGGTTTCTCATCGATCACTGCGTAGGCGGCACCTGATTCCAGCGCCTGTTTTGCAAAATGGTTGCCATTGAAATTGGGACCCTTCAATGCGAAAAATATATCTCCCTTCTTCAGCTTACGGGTGTCGGTTTCAACGGAAGGGTGAGACAGGAAAACCTGGTACAACTGCTCGGTATTCATAGCACGAATTAAAGTGAAATAGCTGAATTAAGAACGGCCCCTTCCGGCGGGCAGCAGCCGGAATGAAAAAAGCCACCCGGTCTCCCGAATGGCTTCTTTGCTGTATTTACCTTTTCCTTATCTCTTTGCTCTGCGTGAAGGGAAGAAGTTACCGGTTTTACGGCCCTTTCCTTCAGGTGCACCGAAGTGCGTCATGGCGCAACGGAAACCAACGGTGCTGCTTGCCTGGTCTTCCTCGAGGAAGCGCCTGGTACCCGGGCTCAGCCAGTAAGGCATATCCTGCCAGCTACCTCCTTTGATCACCCTCGATTTGTCAGAAACCAGCGTGGTAACGCCATATTGGTATTCGTATTTCACAGCGGTAGCGCTGTCGCCGTCCAGGTAGTTTACCGCGTAGCTGCGCTGGTAGTTGCGACGGTTCCGGAGTGAAGAATCGGGCTCGGGAACCATAACGATCCGTCCCAGTGAATCGCGGCGGTTTCCTTCGTCCAGGGTAGGATCAACTTTCTTGAAGATATTACCACGGTAGGGGTTCAGGTCATCCTGGTCGAAGCCAGTCATCGGCCTGTACACGTCTGCCACCCACTCGCTCACGTTTCCGCTCATATTATACAAGCCGAACGCATTGGGAATGAATGAAGTAACCTGTGCGGTATAGGCTGCACGGTCGTTCAGACCACCTGCAACACCCATATAGTCACCATTTCCGCGCTTAAAGTTACCCAGGAACGCTCCCTGCCAGGTACCGTGACGGGTACCACGGAGGTTATCGTATCCGTCGTTCTTCCATGAGTAGATATTCTTGTTGGCGATCAATTCCTCACCACGTTTTTTCTCGCTTCTGCGCGGCTGCGGGTTTTCGGCGATATGTGCCAGCGCCGCGTATTCCCACTCTGCCTCTGTTGGAAGCCTGTATTCGGGGAAGAGGATACCATCTTCGAAACGTACGGTATTCCTTGATTTACCCTGGGCGTCTTTCAGCGGGTTCTTCTTCGGTTTGCCCGGAACTCCCTGATACTCACCCATCAGGTAAGATTTGGTATTGAAGTTTTCCTGTCCGCCGCCGCCCATTTCGGTTTTGATAACCGTCTTGTTCTGGTAGCCTTTCCTGATCAGTTCCATCTGGTTCACACGGTCGCCTCTCCAAACGCAGAAGTCGTGTGCCTGCCTCCAGGTAACACCCACTACAGGGTAGTAGTTGTAGCCGGGGTGACGGAAATAATATTCAACATAAGGTTCGTTGTAGGCCAGTTCGCTTCTCCATACCAGGGTATCGGGCTTGGCAGCTTCCACTACCTGCGGCATATCGGCAAGGCCAAATACATTGTCTACCCAGTACAGGTACTCGCGGTAGTGTACGTTGGCAACCTCGGTCTTGTCAATGAAGAATGAGTTCACCGTAACGCGGCGGGGAACGTTGTTCCAGTCGCCCATTACGTCTTCCTGGGTGGCGCCCATCGGGAAGGTACCTCCCTGTACGAACACCAGGCCAGGCCCGGTTTTGAGGTCAGAAGCCTTGGCAACAAAAAAGCCTCCCTGGTTCTTATCATTGTAGTTCCATCCTGTGGCAGTGGATTTTTCCGCCTTTTTCTTGAACAGGTTACATGAAGATAGGGTGCCTACTGTAGCCAATAAAAGAGTGAAATTTCTTATACCGGTAAGCATTGTCATTTGACAGATTTTGATTCGTAACTAACGAATCTGAGTGACGAATATTGTTTCAAGGATGTTAAGAACTGCGAATATAAAGTTTCTCCCCGAAATATCATCTCAGCGGTTTTTCCACCGCTGTTAGCGAAGTTTTAAAAATCCGGCTGCACCCGGCCCGGCAGCAGCTTCCTTTTTAAACGCCGTATAGTTGCTGTGATAATACGTTCAAATGATGATTTTCCGTTATTGGTAGGGGAGCCGCGTGTTCGGGGTTTTCCGCCGCGGTATACCTAAACAGCGAAAAATAACCTGCCGGTGTCTATATTTACAGTATCATTGCAAATCACGATGGTAAACAGCAGCCATTCAACTCTAAAATTTGAAGCGTAAACCAACTGAATGACCTCATTTCTACCCAATTTAAGTCTGACATTAGCTTTTTAGAACCGAACTCAATTAAACATTCTTAGATGAAACAAACAACATTGAAAACTGCTGTTTTGTTACTGTTATGTGTATGCTTCAACAGGGGATTTGCACAGGCTGACCGGATAAACGTGGTGACCACAGCAGTCCCTTTTTTAAGGATATCTCCCGATGCAAAGGCTGGTGGTATGGGCGACGTAGGTATTGCAACTACACCGGATGCAAACGCCTCTTTCTGGAACCTCGCCAAAACACCGTTCGCAAAAAGCAAAACATCCATTTCCGCAACCTATACTCCCTGGTTGAGAGACCTGGGCCTCAATGACGTTTACCTGGCTGCACTGGCCGGTTATTACCAGTTAGACGAGCAACAGGCGGTTGCGCTTTCCACCCGTTATTTCAGTCTTGGAAATATCCAGTTCACCGACTTCGCGGGAAATGACCTGGGCTCTTTCCGTCCACGCGAGTTCTCGGTTGATTTCGGCTATAGCAGGAAGCTATCCTCCAAATTGGGCCTGGGTGTGGCACTGCGCTATATCAACTCAAACCTGGCCGGTGGACAATCCGCTAACGGAGTAACATACAAAGCAGGCAATGCCGTTGCCGGTGACGTTTCGCTGTTCCATAACGGCGTGTCTGAAGCGAATGGAGGCTGGGCCTGGGGTCTGGTGCTTTCCAACCTCGGCTCCAAGATCGCCTACACCAATGACGTGAACAACAAGGATTATATCCCTGCCAACCTTGGCGCAGGTATATCATACACCACTGTTTTCGACGAGATCAACAAGATCCAGTTTGCCGTTGATATCAACAAGCTGCTGGTGCCAACACCACCGCTGCCTTCCGATCCTTCCGATCCCACGCAGGATTCTATCAAGCTGGCCGAATACCGCAGCTATGGTGTGATGCAGAGCTGGTTCAAGTCGTTCAGCGACGGCGGAAACGAACTGAAAGAGCTGATGATCGGTGTGGGAGCCGAATACTCGTACAACGACCAGTTCATGTTCCGCGCCGGTTATTTTTACGAAGACAAGACCAAAGGCAACCGGAAGTATTTCACCCTCGGAGCCGGGCTTCGCTACAATGTATTCGGGTTCAATTTCTCATACCTGATTCCTTCCGGTAACGGCGTGAACAGGAACCCGCTGTCGAATACGCTTCGCTTCAGCCTGATCTTCGATCTGGATAAAGAGAACACCGGCACGAAGTAATCTACACATGTAAAATTTTAAAAGCGAAGGGTTTACCTTCGCTTTTTGCATTTATTATGTCGTTCAGAATCGGACAGGGAATAGATTTTCACCAGCTCGTCGAAGGCCGTGACCTCTGGCTGGGCGGAGTGAAGATACCACACAGTAAGGGTTCGCTGGGGCACAGTGATGCCGATGTGTTGCTGCACGCGATATGCGACGCGATGCTCGGTGCGCTTGCACTGGGCGATATCGGCCTGCATTTTCCGAACACCGCGGCGGAGTTTAAAGACATAGACAGCAAGCTGCTGCTGCAACGGACAAATGACATGATCACCGCACGCGGGTATGCAGTAGTGAACATCGATTCCACGGTCTGCCTGGAGCAGCCTAAGATCAAACCCCACGTGGAACAGATGCGCAAGGTGATTGCCGGTATACTGGGAATCTCAACTGAAGATATCTCGATAAAGGCGACCACCACTGAGCAGATGGGCTTTGCAGGAAGGGAGGAAGGGCTTGTTGCCTATGCCTCGGTATTGCTGCAGAAAAGATAGTTTAACAAGGCGTTTTTCAGCCAGGATCGCCAAAAACCTAGATTTGTTTCATGAGCCTGGAAGTGAGAATTATAAACCGTTCTTCGAATCCTTTGCCGGCGTACGCCACGGGCGGCGCTTCGGGCATGGACCTGCGCGCGAACCTTG
>DASVBM010000123.1:0-2319 GCA_036375835.1 Chitinophagaceae bacterium
CAGGCGGAAAGTATGAGCAGGGCAGCGCGGATATCCACCTTTCACCCAACGCTAAATTCCTTTACACCTCCAACCGGGGGGCATCGAATAATATTTCGATTTACCTGGTAACAAAAGAGGGTAAGCTCAACAAATCCGGTGAACAGAAAGTGAATGAACACCCGCGCAATTTCGTGATCGACCCCACCGGTAAGTTCCTGCTGGTCGCCAGTAAGAACAACAATACGATCCAGGTATTTTCGATCAACCCGAATTTCGGGTTACTGGAGGAATCGTCAAAGGTTGAAGTAGAACAACCGGTGTTCCTGGCGCTGATTCCTTTGAAATGATCAGTGGGTCGTACATTTCCGGCCATATTTCCGTTTACAGTACTTTTGCCTCACAATTTCCGGCTATGCAAAGAGATACACAGGTATTTGATATTATCAGGGAAGAACTGAACCGCCAGCGCAGGGGTATAGAACTGATCGCTTCTGAAAACTTCACCAGCCTGCAGGTGATGCAGGCCATGGGTAACGTGATGACCAATAAATACGCGGAAGGCTACCCGGGCAGGAGGTATTACGGCGGATGCGAGGTAGTAGACAAAACAGAACAACTCGCGATCGACCGGCTGAAACAGATCTTCAATATTGAATACGCGAACGTTCAACCGCATAGCGGCGCACAGGCCAATGCCGCGCTGATGCTCGCAATACTGCAGCCCGGAGACGACATCCTGGGCCTGGACCTGAGTATGGGAGGCCACCTCACCCATGGCTCACCGGTGAACTTCAGCGGTAAACTGTACAAGCCGCATTTCTACGGCGTGGAAAAAGAAACAGGGCGCATTGACTATGCCATGCTGGAAGAAAAAGCCAGGTCAGTAAAACCCAAACTGATCATCTGCGGAGCCTCAGCTTACAGCCGCGATATCGATTACGCAAGGATCCGTAAGGTTGCCGATGAAGTGGGCGCGTTCGTAATGGCCGATATCGCCCATCCTGCCGGACTGATCGCAAAAGGACTCCTCAGATCACCTTTCGATCACTGTCATTTTGTTACCTCTACCACGCATAAGACCCTCCGCGGACCCCGTGGCGGTATCATCATGATGGGTAAGGATTTTGAAAACCCGTTTGGATTAAAAGATCCGAAAGGAAACATCCGCATGATGAGCCACGTGATAGACATGGCCGTGTTTCCCGGCACCCAGGGCGGACCGCTGGAACACGTGATCGCTGCCAAAGCGGTTGCCTTCGGAGAAATACTCACCGATGAGTTCACCAGCTATGCCCGGCAGGTGCAGCAGAATGCACAGGCGCTGGCAAAAGCTTTTGTAGACAAGGACTATAACATCATCAGCGGCGGCACCGATAACCACCTGATGCTGGTTGACCTCCGGAACAAGAACATCAGCGGGAAAAAGGCGGAAAACGTGCTCGTAATGGCAGATATCACCGCGAACAAGAACATGGTTCCTTTCGACGACAAGAGTGCTTTCGTTACCTCGGGTATAAGATTTGGAGTAGCAGCCTGTACCACCCGCGGCATGAAGGAAAACGACATGGCGTTTGTGGTGGACGTGATAGACAGGGTGCTGATGAACGCCGACAATGAATCGGTAGTGGCAGGTGTGAAGAAAGAAGTGAACGCGTTCATGGAAAGGTTCCCGCTCTATCCCGAGCTCGGCTAGTATCGCAATCATTCAACAGACAATCGACCAACATGATCCAACGTATTCAGACACTATGGCTTGCACTCGCGGCGATCTGCGGCGGGCTTTCATACTATCTTCCGTTTTACAGCGGCACCCGTATGATGGGCGAGCCGCCGCAACCCACGCCCGAAGTGGAGATGAATTCAACATTCAGTGTCCCCATCATTATTTTCATGGCCATAGCGGTGGTAGGCTCCATCCACGCTTTACTGAGCTATTCACAGCGCTCCCGCCAGTTCTGGGTGTCGCTGGTCTGCATGATCTCATCCATCATCGCAATCGTTTTGCTGTTTATGGCCACCAGCGAATTTGAAGGCGGCGGAGTGAGAATCGAATCACTGGTTTATTTCGCAGTACCGGTATTCCTCTTCATGGCAGCAAAAGGAATACGTAATGACGAGAAGCTGGTGAAGAGTATGGATAGGCTGAGGTAATTCGACAATTTGGCAATTCGACAATTCGGGGATTCGACAATTTTACAATCACTGTTGTCCGGTAAAACTTTATTCCAGGAATTAATGCTAAGATTTTCAAGGGTTACAATTGCCAATTCAGCTTTTTCCCTGTGGCAAGCCCCCATTAAAATAATGTACCCCTGTGCAGCATAGGTTCTTTATAGT
>DASVBM010000255.1:0-2530 GCA_036375835.1 Chitinophagaceae bacterium
AGTACTGATGATCGCAAACAATAGGAAAGCCAGGGCTTCTTTGATAAAGGTTTTTTTTCTTTGGGCGACGATCATAGTGGACAAATTTGAATCTTTTTCATGTGAAGAAAAATCGAAAACGCTTCATCTTGGTGCTACAGTTGTAAATTTACCCGCTCATGCCTGATTTCAACTGGAACGATTCGATCAACTTTTTAAGCAAAATTTCATTTCGCCGTGCATTGAATGCGGCGAAGGTTTTGACCAGTTACCGGCTGAGTCGTTTAACCGGGAAGCCCATCCAGTGGGGTTACCCGATCTCCGTGTCGTTCGAACCAACCACATCGTGTAACCTTCGCTGCCCTGAATGTCCGAGTGGCCTGCGGCAGTTTACACGTCCCACCGGGATGCTGCAGCAGGATTTTTTCCGGCGCACCATTGATGAGATCCATAAAGAACTCCTTTACCTGATCTTTTATTTTCAGGGAGAGCCCTTCCTGAATAAAAATTTCCTGGAGATGGTGCAGTACGCGCATGAGAAAGGTATTTATACCGCCACATCCACTAATGCCCACTATCTTGATGACGAAACGGCGCGTAAAACGGTTGAAAGCGGCCTGGATCGCCTGATCATCTCTATTGATGGAACTACGCAGGATGTCTACCAGCAGTACCGGGTTGGCGGGAATCTCGATAAAGTGCTGCAGGGCGCACGTAATATCGTCAAGTGGAAGCGGCAACTGAAGAGCAGAACGCCGTTTGTTTTCTTCCAGTTCCTGGTGGTGAAGCCGAATGAACACCAGGTAGAGGCGGTGAAAAAACTGGGAAAAGAAATCGGGGTGGACCAGGTGCGTTTCAAAACAGCGCAGGTGTATGATTTTGAAAACGACCCGCATCAACTGATACCTGCCAATGACCGGTACAGCCGTTACCGCAGGAATGCCGATGGAAAGATGGTGAGCAAGAGCGGCCTGGGTAACCATTGCTGGAAGCTGTGGCATGCGAACGTGATCACTTGGGATGGGCTGGTGGTACCTTGCTGTTTCGATAAAGACGCCATGCACCAGCTTGGAAATCTAAAATCTGAAAGTTTCAAAGCTATATGGAATAACAGCAACTACCGGCAGTTTCGCGGCGAGCTGATGAAAAGCAGGAGAAACATAGATATATGCGCGAACTGCAGCGAGGGTCTGAAGGTCTGGGAAGACTGAACCGCCGGTTGATCCATGCATTCACTGAATGGTACAGCTGCTTAACTTTGGCAACCGGTATGAGCATCCGAAATGAAATAAGGCAACAGCGACAGTTCCGCAACGAACACCAGAAGGCGGCGGTGAACATCCTGTTCAGCTCAAACTGGCTGATGGAGCAGATAAAAAAATTCCTTCAGCAGGAAGATATTACACCGCAACAATATAATATTCTCAGAATTTTAAGAGGAAGTGGTCGTCCATTAAGTACTTTACAGATCCGTGAAAGGATGCTCGACAAAATGAGTGATACGAGCCGGATCGTTGACAGGCTGTTAAAAAAAGGACTGGTGGAAAAGAAAACCAGCGAGGCGGATAAACGACTGGTGGATGTAACCATCAGTGCAGATGGCCTTCAGTTACTGGAGCGGCTCGACAAAAGAAATGAGGCGTTGGATGGTATCCTGTCGAAGCTTTCCACCGAGGAGGCCCAAACTTTGAACGATCTGCTGGATAAAATGCGCGGATCAGAAGAATAGCAAAAACACATTGGATGAAACCCGTAGCTGCAATCATTGCATTTGCTTCCACTATATTATTTATCAACTGTGCTATGGCCCAGGATGCGCCCAAGCACGAGTTCCGTGCGGTGTGGATCGCTACCGTCGAAAACATTGACTGGCCGAGCAGGAAGGGGCTTCCGGTAGCGCAGCAAAAAGAAGAGTTTATCCGGATACTGGATATGCATTATCGTAACGGCATGAACGCGATCATAATGCAGATCCGGCCGGTGGCCGATGCATTTTATCCTTCCACACTTGAACCGTGGAGTGAATACCTAAATGGGAAACAAGGGTTGCCGCCCACGCCTTATTATGATCCCCTGCAGTTCATGATAGAGGAAACGCACAAGCGGGGAATGGAATTTCACGCATGGTTTAATCCATACCGGGCGGTCTTCCATACCGGCGCGTCTTCTGTTTCTCCTTCGCATATCACCAGGATTCACAAGGACTGGGCAGTTACTTACGGCAAGTATAAATGGTTTGATCCTGCACTGCCGCAGGTAAGGGAGCACGTAGCCCGCGTAATACGGGACGTGGTTACCCGCTACGATATCGACGCCGTGCATTTCGACGATTATTTCTACCCGTATAAAATAAACGGCAGGGATTTCCCCGACGGAAAAAGTTATGCCCTTTATGGTAAAGGGATGAGCAAAGCCGACTGGCGAAGGAGCAATGTAGACAGCATCATCAAACTGCTGTCCGAAACGATCAAGGCGGCCAACCCGAGAGTGAAATTTGGCATCAGCCCGTTTGGCATCTGGCGCAATAAGAAGCAGGACCCCAGGGGCAGCG
>DASVBM010000031.1:0-3143 GCA_036375835.1 Chitinophagaceae bacterium
ACTACAGCGGTGGCAGGCTTGTGAACGAGCCATTCGATTTCTCGCTCAAAAACAACGTAGCGCTTGCCGACCTGCACCAGCAACTGAGAAGCCTGGTTTTCCCGGAAAGCGTTCCGAAGTCGCAACGATTCCGCATCGGCGCTGAGGACCGCCGTTTCCTGCTGAGGTGGATGAGCAGCTACCCGAGGGAAAGCCGCTACCCCTGGTATGACAGCACCGAATACCCGGATACCTATGCAAAGTTCCTGGCCCGCGATATTCTTCCTTCACCCGGTCTTCGCGTTTTCAGCAAATCGGGCTGGGCATACGGGTTCCTCACCGACGTTGCCTATTTTGCCGACCCGGACCGGAATATCGAATTTATGCTCAGTGCTACCATACTCTGCAATTCAGACGGAGTGTTTAATGATGATCATTATGATTTTGAGCAGACAGGGTACCCTTTCATGCGCCAGCTGGGAAAAACAATATATGATTACGAATTGAGCCGGCCGCGTAAGCACAGGCCCGACCTTTCCGCATTCCGTTTCGATTATACCACAGAGTGAACAAGAAAAACCAGGCAGATGGCACAATGATTGCCTGTCTTTTGCGACGAAAAACTGATTCCAATGAAAAGAAGTCTTTTAGCTATCTGCACGATCCTGTGTGCCAGCGCATTTATCGCTGCCTGCAACAAGAATGACGACGCAACCGCAAACGCGAGCCTGATGATTGTAAACGCCTCGCCGAACGGATCGAATATCGATGCATCGGCCAACGGCACGGTGATCGTCTCCAACCTTGCCTATCCCAACAACTCCGGGTATAAAACACTTGCATCCGGCAACGCAAACATTATCGTTACCGAGACGGGAACCACTAACCAGATCCTGAACGGTACAATGGTGCTGGAAGCCAATACCGCCTACACTTTCTACGTGGTTGATTCCGCGCACAAGCGCAAAGCAAGCTTTACCCGTGACGACAGGACCCCGCCGGCTGCGGGTAAGGCAAAAGTACGACTGGTCCACCTCAGCCCGAATACGCCTGCTATCGACGTCACCATCAATGGCAGCAGCAATGCGGCATTCACCAACCGCAGCTTCAACGATATTGCCGCCAGCGGTATGTACCATGCTTTCACCGAGGTGGATGCTGCAGGACTGACCTTACAGGTGAAGCTGGCAGGAACGAGTACGGTGCTTGCCACACTTCCACCGCTGACATTGGTTGCAGGAAAAATTTATACAGTGGTCATCCGCGGGTTTAACGGGGGCACCGGCAGCCAGGCCCTTGGTGTTGAACTGATCACCCACAACTAGTACGGAACTAAAGGATACTGTAACAAGGTCCCGCAGCCACGGCGGGACCTTTGTTTTTTATCCGTTCTTTCATCTCCGGATGGGTATGCCTGCTCAGCTATAATTAAATGCTTTCCCCCTACATTTGTCATTTACCAAATAAGCGCTTATGTATTTGTCTTCAAGACTGCAGAAGTTCAATGAACCGGAAACACTGAGGATGGCCAGGCTGGGCAGGGAATTAAGAGCAAAAGGAATAGACATCACCGACCTGAGCCTTGGAGAACCCGATTTTGATACCCCTAAACACATCAAGAAAGCGGCGATAGATGCGATACGCGATAACTGGAGCCATTATCCGCCGGTAGCTGGTTACCCGGACCTCCGCCAGGCCATCTGCGATAAGTTCAAACGGGATAATGATCTTGACTATGCCCCGGAAAACATCATCGTTTCCACCGGTGCCAAGCAGAGCATCGCCAACCTGGTGATGGCGGTTATCGAGGAAGGAGATGAAGTGATTATACCTACGCCATTCTGGGTTACATATTCCGAGATCGTCAAACTGGCCGGCGGCACCGTGAAACTGGTTGAAACCACGCTGGAGAATGGATACAAAATCACCCCGGAACAACTGGAAGCAGCGATCACCGCCGACACCAAGCTATTTATGTTTTCTTCGCCCTGCAACCCCACCGGCGCGGTGTACACCCACGATGAACTGAAAGCGCTGGCGGTGGTTTTCCTGCGCCATCCGCAGGTGCTGATCATGGCAGATGAAATTTACGAATACATCAATTATACCGGCAAGCACGAGAGCCTGGCGCAGTTTCCCGCACTTAAAGAACGGGTGATGGTGATCAACGGGCTTAGTAAAGGATTCGCGATGACGGGCTATCGTCTGGGGTATATGGCTGGAAATGCGGAGATCATCCGTGCCTGCGAAAAGATCCAGGGCCAGTTTACCAGCGGAACCAATTCTGTTACACAGCGGGCGGCTATTGAAGCTTTGAAACACGACCTCCGTCCCACGGAAAAAATGGTGAAGGAGTTTAAGAAGCGTCGTAAGAAAGTGCTGAAGCTGCTGAAAGGAATGAAGGGTATGGAATGCTTTGAACCGGATGGTGCATTTTATGTGTTTCCCAGGGTGAGCCAGTATTTCGGCAAAAGAAACGGGGAGCATGTGATCGAAAATGCCGACGACCTCTGCATGTACCTGCTGAACGTTGCACACGTGTCTGCTGTTACGGGAAGAGCCTTCGGAAACCCCGACTGTATCCGGCTTTCGTTCGCGAACAGCATGGAAAATATCGAGAAGGGTTTTAAGAAAATAAAGGAAGCGCTGGAGCAATTAAACTGATTCGGCAATTCGACACTTCGTTAATTCCTCTCAGCTGCGAAGTGAAAAGAAACAGGAGCTATGGACAGTAAACTCGGCATGTTCGCTAACCGCCTGCAGAAAGTGTATAAGCATCGCAGCAAACAGGCGCGCAGGCAGCAGGTGAGCTGTTACAGGGTATACGATCACGACCTTCCTGAGTTTCCATTTGCCATTGAGATCTATGAAGACCGGGTTTACCTGGCCGAATACCTGCGCCGCCACGGCATGGAGGAAGCCGAACATGAAGAATGGCTGGAGCAATGTAAAACCGTTATCAGCGAAATACTTTCAGTTCCGGTGGAAGCGATCTATGACCGGCAGCGAAAGAAAATGCACCACCGCAGCCAGCAGTATGAGAAACTGAACCTGGCGTCTGAATTTATCACCGTTGAAGAGAACGGGCTGAAGTTCCTCGTGAATCTCACCGACTACCTGGATACCGGACTATTCCTGGATCACCGCATCACCCGGCAAATGGT
>DASVBM010000239.1:0-9553 GCA_036375835.1 Chitinophagaceae bacterium
TCCATTATCCATCTCAAAAACTGAACCCTATGCCAACTTTAACTGCCTTGTTATATGAATCGATGTTCCGGTTCGCGTCTGCCCTGGTCAGCCCATGATCGTAAGAAGCAGAGATTCCCAGTCCATTACTGAAACGGTAACCGATGCCCCCCGTGATACCCGCATCCCAGCGGTTTAGTTGATCAGTTGCGTCGTAGCTTGATTTATAAACGTCGAAGCCGAGGGCACCGGCACTCACCTTCAGGTCAGCCCTGGCCAGCCAGGAGAGCTGCGGACCGGCAAATACTTCGAAGCCACCGAAGCCTGCTTTTGCAAGCAGCGGCACGTCTATATAATGACTATTCAATTGCGCTTTTGCATTGGCGCCAAGGAACGAGAGTGCTTTACCATCCAGTTCTCCTTTCAGCAACGAGCCTTTTTGCGAGTAATAAATACCGGGTTCAATGGAGAAGTTTTTCGCTACCGGAACAGACACCGATCCACCGGCGAAGATCCCTGTGCGATCGGTGTTCTTCACCATGCCACCTGTGAGATCTGTCAGATCGCCGAGGCTGCCCATCGCGTCGCCGCGAAGCCCGGCGCGTGAGATTCCTGCCTTTACCGTGAACCTGGTTTGCTGTTGGGCGAATGAGACCGAGGAAAGCGCGAGTGACGCATAGAGTAGAAATTGTTTTTTCATAGATACGGGTGACGGTGTTTTTCAATTGGTCGTCATCTGTAAGAACAGGAATTGTTGTTGCAGATTAATCGTTCGTGTGTAAGCTTCTGTTAAAGCCGCTTAGAAAGGCTTCCCGCCATCCCGTCATTTTACCTGATCCGGGACAACCTGAGGCGGTCTTTTGTTTTTCAAACCTGGAATAAGAAAATGGGTGCGGGTTTCAAAAAAATGGAGTCCCGCGCCTGTTTACCAGGCCCTCTCCGGGGACGCCACGAGGTGATACCAAGGTTTGTCTTCAGTTACCGTTCGGCTACTGATCACTTACCCTTCAGTTACCCTTTGGGTAAACGAGGGGTAAGCGAAGGGTAAACAAAGGGTAAACCAGCTCCGGACCTGGCCTTACCTTTTCCCGGATCAAACCCGGCTTTCACCCGGTACCTGATCCGTTCAGGCAAAAAAAGAGGCTGCCCTTCCAGGCAGCCTCTTCCGGCGTTTAATTGTTTGCGGTTGCGTTCTCAGAATTTAAAACCGATCGTCATTGCGATATTCCCTTTACTTCCTTTCTGAATAGCAAAGGTGTTTGCTTTATCGCTGAGCATATAAGGGAAGTTTACATCCTTCATAAATGTGTGGGCATAGCTAAGGTCAACGAAAAATCCTTTGTTCCGGTACCCGAGCCCGCCGGTGGCCTGTATCCTGTTTGCCTTTAACTGTTTTTCCGCGTAGGGGCTGCCATAGTAACCCCCGCCGAGACGGAACATCCAGGTGTGAAACTTGATTTCACCACCCAGCCTAACGTTCAGGTTTCCTTTGTAGTAATCCTTCACCGTCCTGTTGACTTTTTTGTAGTAGCCTTTTGCTGCCACATCGTCTTCGTCGTCTGCTGTAAACCTTGCGCCGCGGTAGTTTACATACTCCACGTCGGCACTGATGAACGCGCGCTGTTTCCGTGTGTCGGAGATCTCGCGGAACACATAACTGGCACTTGCGATCGCTTTCCAGGGTGTGATCAGGTTATAGCGGCGCTCGCCAGCGTTGCCACTGTTCAGCTTGTCTGAACTCTCTGATCGTACCCCGGCATATCCTTCGGTGTCGGTAGTCATCCAGGCCCTGATCTCATCCTTAAAGTTGATGAACTGCGGAGTGTGGATTGCCAGGCCAAGTCTCCAGTATTCTTTAGGCTTATATATAAAGCCGAGTTTTGCCCCTACGCCCACCCCGAATGACTTGGTCTTTTCACGGAGTTCAAAATAGTTGAATTCATTGGTTGTGATGCCGGTAGGATCGGACTCTTTGTAATAGAGATCGCGGGAGAAGAATATGAGCGGGATCGTTACGCTCGCGCCGATATACAGCCTGTCGTCCATATTACTGGCAAGGCCCAGTGCGAGTTCATGATAACCGCCGCGGGTAGTTTCGTCGCGATGCTGGTTCACACCGGTGCCAATGGAAACAAGGCTTTGGTAACCGTTGAAAACGCCTGCGTCGTTGTTGCTGGTATCAATCAGCCAGGTGCGGAAGGCAAGTGAAGAACCGAAGATATAGTTGCTGAGTGCCGCATTCGTATCGGCTCCATCGCTTACCAGTTCCTCAAGATACTGTTCGGAAAACGAGCTGTAGTTATTGAAGCCATGGTAGCTCACTTTGTTATTGAAACTTGCGAGCTGGTTGATTGAAAGCGACACCGCGCTGCTGGTCCATTTGCTTCCTTTGGGATGCGGGATGCCGAATACCCAACCTGTCGTTCCATAAGCAACCGCGTTGCGCCTGTTGGACGTGTCTGTCCCGCGGTAGTTCATCTTATTACGGTTCAGGTTGAAATTCGGGGTAAATACAAACTCGTGCGTTTTGAATAATCCAAGGCCGGCGGGGTTCACGTTTGCCGCGGTGATGTCACCACCCAGCGATCCCATCACACCACCGGTTGCCACATATCTCCCGGATCCGTTAGGAATAAACCAGGCGGTGCGTAAAGCGTCGTCCGGCAACTGTGCCCCGGCGCCACCACATACGATGATGGTGAGGCAGAAGAGTAAATATTTTTTCATATATTCTTTTGTTGGGGTAAAACTTTAGCATCCGGCTGACAGCGATGCATGATGCACAGCCTGTCAACCAGTGCCTGAATCTGAAATGTCGTACGGGAATTAGTTACCGCGTCCACCGCGTCCGCCACTACTGCTGCTGCCGGTGCTGCCGTAACCGCCACTTTTTCCGCCTGCGGAGCTGCTTGTAGTGGTAGTACTACTGCTGCCGGAGCCGTTATCGAAGGTGCGTTGTGTACGATCAACACTGGTACCTGAACTGGTGAACACGCGTTTGATCAGTGAACCCTGGTTGTTGGCGGTACCTGTTTTCGGATTGGTGGGTGAGTTGGTATTACTGTATACCCGGGTATTATAACCCTTAATGTTCGCCGCAGTGGTGTTACCCCTGATAGTGCGGGTAGGACCGTAAACGATCACCGGGTAATAAGGGTTATTCCATGCGTTGTAACGGATCGGGTAATAATATGGATTGTAGTAGGGATTATAGCCGTAACTGCCTCCGGTGCAATGGCAATTGCAGTGATCGTAACGGGTATCGTTCCAGTAATCATAGTCATCGATGCGCGACCAGCGATAACGATCGCGGACCTTCATCTTAAGATACTGATCATCTGCAGTGGTGTTTTCTTCAACTTTCTGTTCCTCTTCTTTATCTTCTGTCTTTGTTATTTCTCTTGTGGGAGAATAATAAACGTCATCTGGGGTTTGTCCTGACCTGTACACCGACGAACAACTGGCCAATATGCTACTGGCAAGTAAAAGGGGTAGAATTTTGTTCTTCATGACGGTTTGGTTTGTGAGGTTATTAATACGAAGTTACTACATTTGCGACGCCTCCGGAGCGCTAACAAAGTTGCAGCAAACTATTTGCCGTACAACGTTTTAAAGCGGCTGATAGTGTTAACGGAACGATAAGGTTTGCAATTATTTTAAACCTCGTGTAAGGGTCCGGATGCGAGGGCTGAATGAAGGGTAAATAAAGCTGATGAGCGGTTGGTGTGGCGCCCGGCCCGAAGCGAGTAAAAAACAGATCATGAGCAAAGCAATTACATCAAGGGCAGAAGATTATTCGCAGTGGTATAACGACCTGGTGCTGAAAGGAGGCCTGGCAGACTATAGCGCGGTACGCGGTTGCATGGTGATCAAACCCTATGGGTATGCACTCTGGGAGAACATGCGTGACGTCCTGGACAGGATGTTCAAGGAAACCGGGCACGTGAACGCATATTTTCCGCTCTTCGTTCCGAAAAGCCTGTTCGAAGCCGAGGAAAAGAACGCAGAGGGCTTTGCCAAAGAGTGCGCGGTGGTAACCCATTACCGGTTGAAGACTGATCCGCAGAACAAGGGAAAGCTCATCGTCGATCCCGAAGCTAAACTGGAAGAAGAACTGGTAGTGCGTCCCACCAGCGAGGCCATTATCTGGAACACATATAAAGGATGGATCCAAAGCTACCGTGACCTTCCGATACTCGTGAACCAATGGGCGAACGTAGTAAGATGGGAGATGCGTACCAGGCTTTTCCTGCGTACCGCAGAATTTCTCTGGCAGGAGGGGCATACCGCGCACGCCACACGCGATGAAGCGGTGGCCGAAGCAAGGCAGATGCTGGAAGTGTATGCAGACTTTGCGGAGAACTACATGGCGGTGCCCGTGATCAAAGGCGTGAAATCGGAGAACGAAAGGTTTGCCGGCGCCGACGACACCTACTGCATCGAGGCCCTGATGCAGGACGGGAAAGCGCTGCAGGCAGGCACCTCGCATTTCCTGGGACAAAATTTCGCCAAGGCTTTCGATGTAAAATTCAGCGACCGCAATAACACGCTCGATTATGTTTGGGCAACCAGCTGGGGCGTTACCACGCGACTCATCGGTGCGCTGGTGATGGTGCACAGCGACGACGACGGCCTGGTACTCCCGCCCAGGATCGCTCCTTTACAGGTTGTGATCGTACCGATATATAAAGGACCCGAACAGAAGGCGGTGATCGATACCCGCGTGAATGAGCTGGTTAAGCTGTTGAAGCTGGCTGGCGTACGCGTGAAGTACGACGATAACGACAATGCAAGGCCGGGATGGAAGTTCGCCGAGTATGAACTGCAGGGTGTACCGGTACGGATAGCGATCGGATCGAGAGATCTTGAAAACAACGTTGCCGAAGTGGCACGCCGGGATACAAAAGAAAAAAAGAGCATCAGCCTGGACGGCCTCGATAAAACCATCGTGTCGCTGCTCGCTGAAATTCAGGAGAACCTGTTAAGGAGGGCTACCGAGTTCCGCGATAAAAATATTACACCCGTCGACACCTGGGAAGAATTTGTAAAGGTCCTGGATGAAAAAGGTGGCTTTATTGCTGCGCACTGGGACGGTACCGGTGAAACCGAAGAACAGATCAAGGAACGTACTAAAGCGACGATCCGTTGTATACCGCTGGAAAATAAAATGGAAGCCGGTAAATGTATTCTTACCGGTAAGCCTTCAACGCAAAGGGTTTTGTTTGCGAGAGCGTACTAATTAACATTCGGAAATTCCATATGTTGAAAAGCTCCGGTCACGGAGCTTTTTTATTTAACGGTTATGCTTTATTTTGGGTGACTAAATTAAACCAAAACCAAAAACCGCTTATGGAACAGAATTATCAGCAGCAACCCATGCTTACACCTCCGAAAAACTGGCTGGTAGAATCGATTCTTGTAACGATTTTCTGCTGCCTGCCCTTTGGAATCGTTGGGATTATCTATGCATCACAGGTAAGTTCAAAGTTTGCAGCTGGAGATCACCAGGGTGCCCTGAATGCCTCCCGGGATGCTGCCAAATGGACGAAAATCGGCTTCTGGGTCGGACTTAGCGTCCTGATTCTTTACATTATTGCAGTCTTTGCATTTGGCCTTACTGCTTTCTGGGCGAATGAAGGGAAGTTCAATGATTACAGATAATAAACGAAAAGTCCTGATAACTACTACAGCAGTGATCCTCGCATCACTGCTGTACTTTTTTGTTGATGCACGGGTTGCATCTGTTTTCCCGAAATGCCCTTTGTATACTATTACCGGTTTGTTATGCCCCGGTTGCGGGTCGCAGCGCGCGGTCTCTGCGCTGCTTCACCTCGATATTCCGGCAGCATTCCGATACAATATCCTGCTCGTTGCCTCCCTGCCCATGTTAGGGTATTCTGCTTACGCTGCAGTCTTGAACAACTTCACCGGCAGAAGAATAAGCCAGCGATTGTTTCACTCCGTCTGGTTTATCCGGTTGCTGGCGTTGGTGGTGCTGTTGTTTTTTATTATGAGAAATATACCGGCCTATCCTTTTACGCTGCTTGCGCCACACCAGCATTAAAGTTTCGAAGTGACCAGGTTGTAGTCGGCCAGAACGGTGTAAAGAAAATCCACGGGGTCCTGTGTACTGGTGATACCCAAAACCTGTTCGATCTTGTTCTTCGCCTGAAGTGCCAGCATGGTGTTTCCGCTTTTCTGTACATTGATCAGCACTTCCTTCACCAGCTGCATATCGCTGTCACTAAGGTTGGCCACTTCCGGGTAAGTAGGATCATATTCCACCTGGGTATTTGGCATGAAAAGCGTTTGCTGGATCCCCGTCTTCCGGGTAGTGCGTACCAGCGTTGTTCCTGCAACGAGGTCACCGAGACGTTGGCGGCGTTCGGTTACCGCAACCAGGATCAGCGCACAAAGGCTACTCGTGAATGTAAAGTCAAACAAGCGAAAAAGCCACCGGATCAGGTACTGGCCCAGGCTGGGTTGCTCGCCATCGAGGCTGACGACCCTGATGTTCATTAGTTTCTTACCAAGGCTTTGCCCGTTGAATGCGGTTTCGCAGACCAGGTCGTAGAATACAACCGGCAACACAAACAGTATGATCAGCCAGATATTCTCACGTACAAGCACGTTGAAGCTTGAAGCACTGAAAAAGACGACGAACACTGCAACCAGGTAAATGCCCAAGACCACACCGTCGATCAGTCTTCCTGCGATCCGCTCACCCAGGCTGGCAAGATCATATTCAAGTTCGATGTTCTGTGTAGTAGTGATGGAAATTGTACTCATAAGATTCTGCTGTAAATAAAACGATTTTATGAATGGTCTATACCGTTTTTGCCTTTATTTTTACCATGAATCGAAACTAAACCCCCATGCGTGAGGCGCAGTTCCTGAAACAGAATGCCGACAAATGGAAGCTGTATGAAGCCGAGGTGAGGCAGGATGCATCTGCAGACCTCCTGGCAGAGCGCTTCATCGAACTTACCGACGACCTGGCTTATGCGCGCACTTTTTACCCTGAGAGTAACACTACGCGTTACCTGAACGGACTGGCCGGCCATTTTCATCAAAAGATCTACCGCAACAAAATTGAGGACCGGAAACGTATCTGGTGGTTCTGGCAATATGAACTGCCGTTCCTGTTCCGGAAATACCATCGCCAGTTTCTTTACTCCTTCCTGTTTTTCATTGTTTTCTGCGCAATCGGCGCTTTGTCGGCAAAGCACGACGAGAATTTCCTCCGGTTAATACTCGGCGATGCCTACGTGAATATGACCAATCAGAATATTGAAAAAGGAGACCCGTTTGGCGTATATAAGGATTCGCAGTCCTTCACGATGTTCATGCTCATCGCTTTTAATAACATACGGGTAGCTTTCATTGCCTATGTACTGGGCGCCACTGCCTGCGTAGGTACAGTCATGTTGTTGTTTTCCAATGGGCTGATGCTGGGTTCATTTGAATATTTCTTTTTTTCAAAAGGTCTCGGCACACACAGTATCCTGGTGGTGTTTATTCATGGAACGCTGGAAATCTGGGCAATCGTGATTGCGGGTGCCGCAGGCCTCGTGCTGGGTACGAGCGTGCTCTTCCCGGGAACATATTCAAGAGGATACTCATTCATCAGGGGCGGCAAGGACGGGCTGAAGATCGTAATTGGTCTTGTTCCGGTATTTCTCACAGCTGCATTCCTGGAAAGCTACGTTACCCGGCATACGGGTATGCCGCTTTGGCTCAGCACCGGGATACTGGCGGCATCACTGCTCTTTATTGCCTGGTATTTTATTTTTTACCCTATCAGACTGCACCGTCGGATTGAAAGCTCAACCCGCCGCGCCGTTTTTACCAACAATAGCTTTGACTTATGGCTCAACAAAAAATTCATCTCCGGAAACTGAGAGATTTCGGGGAGAATCTAGGCGACACCTTCCAGTTTATCCGGCAGGAGTTCAAACCACTCCTTCGTAACTTCCTCCTGATCGCGGGGGTATTCCTGCTGGGTGCTGCGATCGTCACTGCGATCTTCCAGACCGAAATTGCCATCTTATTCCGGGATATCGATGCAGATGGTCCGGGAATGAGGTTTGTTGCCCTGCTCCTTACAAAATATCTGGTAGTGCTGCTGTGTTTGATGGTAGCGATGGCCGCGATGCAAACAACTGTTGCCTGCTATATGAAGCTGTATGACCAGTCCGGTGTGTCACCATCCCTCGAGCAGGTCTGGGAGGAATTCCGTAAACACATTTTCACCGTGTTGATCCTGGCGCTGATTAAGGGAATTCTCTACCTGATTGGTTTTGCTTTATGTATTCTGCCCGGTATCTATCTTATGATTGTGTTCGCACCCATGACTTTCGTTGTGGTTAATGAGCATGCTTCTGTGGGTACCGCTTTCAACAGGTGTTTCGCGTTGTCCAGGCAGAACTTCTGGCTATCCACCGCTATCTACATCGTTGCCTATATCATTTATTCCGCTGCGGGTGGTATTCTCGGATTTGCTTTGAGTCTGATTACCGGTATTGAAGAGCTGTTTTCTACCCATCATGTTCCCGGCACCATCGACACGGTGGTGAATTCCGTTTCGAATACATTCAGCGCCTTGTTTTATATCGTCTTCATTGTTTCCGTTGCGCTCAATTATTATTCACTCGAGGAAGGTGCGGAAGGAACCGGTATTATGCGGAGGCTGGAATCAATAGGTGGTAGTCCGGTGAGGCAGGAAAACGAAGAAGAATTCTGATGTTGAAACGGATCCTGTTTATATGGCTGGTAGCGGTGAGTACCTGTTCGTTTGCGGGGGAGGTGCGGCAGGACTCTTCTTATGTCAACCTGCGCGCTTTCGATGCAAACGCGATGAACAGGTTTAAAAAAGATCCGCAGTTCAGCTATGAACAAAAGGCAGAACCCCTGCAGTCTTTGTGGGATCGTTTCTGGGCTTGGTTCTGGTCTAAAATCGACCAGCTGTTCAGCGCGGAAAACCGCACTCCCGTCAATACCATCATTATCCTGTTGCTGGTAGCGGTAATTGTGTTTTTTGTCATCAAGCTCACCCGCAACCGCAGTGCGGTGTTCGGAGGAAGGGGCGGCAAAGGACTTCCTTACCAGGTAAGCATGGAAGATATTCACAGCATTTCGTTTGAGGATGCCATCCGGGAAGCGCTCAACAATGGCAACTATCGGTTTGCGGTGCGGCTGTTGTACCTGCAATCGTTAAAGTTACTCAGCGACCGGGGCCTGATCGACTGGAAGCCGGGAAAAACCAACCAGGAATACGTTCATGAAACGATTCCGCATCCTTCTCATGATTCTTTTCTTGAACTGACTGCCGCGTTTGAGTATGCCTGGTATGGCGGAGAAAACGTGACCCGGGAAGATTACGCGGGGATCGAAGATGCATTTCATAATTTTCAAAAGCAGGTGGCAATTTGAGAAGTTACCGCAGGTTCATATTAATCTTTTCCGTGCTGCTGGTGGTTTATATCATCGCAGAAATGAACCGTCCCCGGCCATTGAACTGGCAGGTAACCCTGAGCAAGGATGACAAAAATCCTTTCGGCAGTTATATTCTTTA
>DASVBM010000437.1:0-3949 GCA_036375835.1 Chitinophagaceae bacterium
CCTACCGGGAAGGTCGTTGAAGAATTATCGGCCGAGATGGTTACCCCTGGCAGGTTGTCCGTTGCAGTGGCAATCCCGGTTGAAACGCCGGTGGCCTGCGTTTGCCCTGCGAACAGGGTGATATTGATATCAGCCGGAGCCTTGATAACCGGTGGTTCGGCATCGGTTACGGTTACCTGCTGTACCCCTGTTACTGTAATGCCATTCTCATCGGTGGCGGTCCAGGTAACATTGGTAACTCCTGCAGGAAATTGCAGGGGCGCATTGTTGGTGATGGTGATTCCTGCTGGCGCGGCGGCGAATGTGGGAGTACCCAGCGATACTGCGCTGGCAAATGCCGCACCCGGATCAGTATTTACTGAAACATTTGCGGGAGGTTGCATCGTTTGCACCAGTGGATACTGGGTTCCGATGGTGAAATTCACTTCAGAGAAACAGCCTCCGGATAAAACCTTGTAAGTGTATTGGCCCGGGCAAAGTCCGTTAAACCGGGCTGTTGTAAACACATTCCAGTTCCTGCTGCTGTAGCCCCGGTTTGCGCCCTGCGTGTTGAAATAATTTACCGCGCCGGCACAGTACTGCTGGCCGGTGTTGGCGGTACTCGCGGTATGCACCAGCTGCCAGCCAATGTCGCCTGAAGCCCGCAGGTAGAAACGGACGCTGCCGCTCTCCTTCTCTATGCGGAAGCCATTCCATTGATTGGATGAAATGCTGCCCAGTTGCACAAGTCCTGCTTCGGCAGTATACGCATACAATGTTCCTGCATTATAATAATATGAGTAAGCCATGCCGGCTGAACTGCTCAGCATCTGCCCGGCAATGGAAAAGCCAAAATATACCTGGCTGGCGCTTCGGAACTTCATCTCCATTTCCACTGCAAGGAATCCCTGGTCTTCAAAAACCGTTTTGGTGCAGATAGAATTATCCCAGCCGGTGTTCAGGGCCTGGTCATTTTGTACCAGCGCGTTATTTTGAGAAAATGCGCCATTCCTGATTTCAAAATGGTCAGCATTGAAGCTGGCGCCGTTAAACGAGCGTGTAAATGCCTTTCGACGGATCAGCGCATTGGGATCACTGCTTGATATGGAAACGGCTCCGTCGCAGGTATTCCAGGCTGAGCTGTTTGCCGGAACAGCATTAACGCTGATAGTGCTGTTGGAAGACAGCTGCACACCTGCTATCGCGTAGCAACCATTGGCATCGAACACGCGGTAGTTGTAGTTTCCTGCGGCCAGTCCGCTGGTTTCTGGATTATCATTGATCACCCAGTTTTTGCTGTTGAATCCTCCTGTTGTGCCACCGGAGCCATACATAATGGTGGCAAACCGGAAACTATTGCCTGACCCGGAGAAAGGAATCACCTGCAGCTTATCATAGGCGCCGGAACCGGTGGTGCGTGAGTAAAACCAGATCAGCCCTCCTTTTTTCTGCAGCTTGAAATCATACCAGGTGTTTGCAGTCACGCTGCCCGCAGCAACATCACCGTTACCTGCATTCAGCCATAGCTGCCCGTTGTTTACATAAAAACCCATCTGCATCAGCGATGGTTCATTAACCACAGCTGTGTCTTTCACAAATCCGAAATAGAGATTTGCATTGGCATCAAACCGGAAGCTTCCCTCGAACGAGAGCGCGGCAGTACCGTTAAAGCTGTAAAGCGTGGCCAGGCTGTTATCCCAGAACGTGGATGTAGGAATCACTTCGCCACGCAGGTCACCGTTTTCGGTGAACATGCCATTGCGGGCTTCAAAGAGCCCCGGCTCGATATACGTACCCGTAAACCCATGATTGAACGAATAGCTATATGGTGCAGTTCCACCGGAAGCATTCAGGCTAACGACGCCGTTATTGCCACCCTGACACGCGCCATTCACCACCGAGGCCGCAAGTGTAACGCTGTTGGCATTACCGGTACCCACCGAGAGTACTGCAGTGGCCGTGCAGCCGTTGGCGTCAGTAATGGTATAAGTATAGGTACCAGGTGAAAGATTGCTTGTTTTGGGCACAGAGGCTACGTTCCAGCCCTTTGTATTGTAGCCCCCGGAAGAAGAATAGAAATTTGAATAGTTTAATGCCGCCGCTTTGTATTCGACCGCGCTACTGTTATATGTTCCGATGTACTGGAGTGTCCATGTTGCCGAGCCGTTCAACCGGGTATAATAATAAACGTCGTTGCCTGTTTTTTCAATTTTGAAATCGTACCAGATACCGGAACTTATCGGGGCTACCGGCACCAGTCCGGCTTTATTTGTATAGGCATAAACCTGGGTGCCGTTCGTTATACGGAAGCCGATCATCATATCGGCATATGCGTCTATCACACCGGTATTCGTGAAGCCGAATAACACATCGGAATTCGGGTCGAATTTAAAACTGGCTTCAAACACCAGTGATCCGCCATCACTGAAGGTGCGCCGGGTGGAAATAGTATTATCCCAGCTGTCATTATTGTTGTAATTACTTCCTTCGCGCAGGTCTGTACCCTGCGAGAAGTTTCCATTCCTCAGTTCAAACAGGTTGTTATTGATGGTTCCCCCCTGGAAACCCTGGGTAAACCCGTATGAATACGGAGCGGTGCCGCCTGCAGGCGACAAGGTTACGGAGCCATCGCTGGCAGCGCCGCAGCTGGTTGCTGTTGCGGTACCGTTCAACTGGAAACCGTTGGGATTGGTACCAAGGGTTACGGTGGCAGAAGCATAACACCCCATCGCATCAAACACCGTATAAGAGTAGGTGCCGGGGCACAAGCCGGAGGTCGCGGGGTTTCCGCCTACCCGCCAGTTGGTGGAGCTGAACCCTCCGTAAGAACTGTAGTTATTGCGGTACATCGCGGCCAGCTTGTATTCGCTGTTTGTCAGCGTGCTGGTTTTGGAGCCCACCAGTGTATAGGTCGACAGCCCGGTATTCCGCATATAATAATTCACGGTAGTACCGAGCTTCTCAATTTTAAAATCATACCAGGTGCTGTTGGAATAACTGCCCAGTGATACCGTCTGACCCTCGTTCGAGATGTACAGGGTACCATAACTGAAGAAAAAAGAATAGGGCACCTGGGTGCGTGCAGATAGTACGGTATTTAAAGCCAGTCCGAAGTAAGTGTAGGTGTTATAATCGATGTAAAAGCTTCCTTCGACTACGAGTTTGCCGTTGTCGGCAAAAAGTTTTTTGGTAGCGATGCTGTTATTGTAGCCATTGGAAACAGCAGGATTGGACTGTGCGATTAGTTTTCCGCCTGAAACAGAAAAGTTGCCGTTGATGACGTCGAAAACACTGGTGTCGACTGTGCTGCCCGGGAAGGAGTGTTCAAATGCGTTAAATGAATACGGAGCGGTTCCGCCGGAAGGAGTTAAAACAACGCTGCCGTCGCAGGAGGTTGAACAACTGGTTCCCACAGGAGTAGCGGTTAAACTCAGGTTGCATGTTACCTGGGCCTGTGCCGTATTGAGTACGGATAGCAGGTAAATGATGATTGTTGTTACCGCAGGTCTCATAATGAGGGTGGATGAGCGGCAAAACTGTCAATGTTATGTGGTACATGCTTTAATGAATTCGTCAAATGCTATGATAAATTAGGCAGAGCCCGGATCCACGCCGGTCGGAACTGCAGTCCAGGTGCGGGTTTGGACGATTTTTCGGTTCGGGAAACGGTATATCCTTGTAAATACGGCCATATGAACTTATTCAGTTATGTTCTCGTTACTGCGCTTTCTGCGATAGGAACGCACCAGCAGGCAAATTCCGTAAACTACCGCGACGGTGATCATAAAGCCTTCATAGTAAGTCAGCGGTACGGCAGCTTTTGCAGGAACCGAAGCCGGCTTGCCATCGTTGGCGATGCAGGCGGTGCTGATTGCCAGGCTGGTCATGCAGGCTGATGCAGCTTTCACGAAAAATGATCTGAAAATTGTATGGGGTATAGTTTTCATCTCTGAATGTTTAGGTTGTTTTA
>DASVBM010000077.1:0-2891 GCA_036375835.1 Chitinophagaceae bacterium
CGATCCGGCAGTAAGCGGGTTATAAGAGCTGCTGCTGTTATTTCCCGTTCCACCACCGGTTCCGCCGCCTGTACCGGTGCCGGTACCCGGGTTAAGCACCTGCATGGAGATTTCCTTCTGGCAGGATACGAATACGAATAAAAAAGCAATGCTGGCAAATAGAAAAAGACGGGGCATCTGCAGTTAGTTTAAGCCCTAAAATAAAATAAAAACCGGTATCCGGTCACGGTTTGTTGAAAACCTGATTGAGCTTGCGGTTAATATTCAGCTGCCCGACGCGGTTTCAACGGCATACTCATGGCATTTTTTTGTACTGAACTTCTATGCATCCCCCGGCACCTGTTGCGTCGCACCCTTCAGCGTCCGGATGTTCGCGCGGCTGCTCCCGTTTGCGGAAAATATCTATCTTTCAACCGGTACCAAAACCTGCACAATGATCCCCGCAGTACAGACCTGCCAACCCTGGAATACGGGCCGGAAAATCCTGTTCCGCTTCTTCTTTATATACTGGATACTGTTTATCGCCCCCTGGACCTGGTTTTCCGTGATACCGGGAATAGACTGGCTGATGCAGTACTATTACCAGGCGCTGGACTGGCTGGTCGGTTTTATGAACGGGCAGCTGTTTCATATTCGTGAACAACTGGTGCCCATAAATGGCAGTGGTGACACTTCTTTCGGCTGGGCGCAGGTCTGCACCTTGCTGTTGATTGCGGCATGTGGCACAGTCGCCTGGACAGTTATCGACAGGAAAAAAGAATATGTGCGACTGCATTACTGGTTGTGCCTGATCGTACGTTATAATATTGCATTGGTGTGTTTCCTGTATGGATTCATAAAAGTTTTTCACCTGCAGATGCCCTTCCCTTCTTACAGCCAGCTGGCAACACCACTGGGCGATCTGCTGCCAATGCGTTTGTCCTGGATGTTTATGGGTTACTCGCACCTATACCAGGGCTTCTCCGGTGCACTGGAGGTATTGGCGGGACTGCTTTTGTTATACAGAAGAACAACCACGCTCGGCAGCCTGCTGGCCGCAGGTATTTTTCTAAACGTCGCGATGATGAATCTCGGTTACGACATCCCTGTGAAGATCTTTTCTATCCACGTTTTCCTGATGTGTGCATACCTGTTAGTGATCGAACACAGAAGGCTGATCGACTTTTTCATCCTGAACCGGGCCGCTGCACCTTCTGTGTTGTACCAGTATACACCGTCAAAACGATGGATGAAGGCGGGCAAAAACGTGTTGAAGCTGGCGATGATCGTACTGGGACTGGGTTTTAACCTGTATAACAGTTACAACTGGTATCAATCCGACGCAACGAATAAAACACTGCCGCCCCTGCAGGCGGGACTATACGATGTAACCAGTTTCGTGTTGAATGGTGACACCGTTCCTCCCCTGCTGAACGATACACTGCGATGGCAGAATATTGCAATTGAGCAGAATAATCTCGGCAGCGTAGGGGCTATCGATACTTCGCTTTGGTTGCGTTACAACCGCAGCTACTTTTCATATGAGCCTGATACGGCGAACCACGCAATCGTGTTTAAAAAATCCCAGGGTACCGGCGATATCGCTTGCCGGTTTTCTTACGAACAGCTCGACAGCAGCAGTTTTTCCCTGCGTGGCAGAAGAGGTAAAGATTCTTTGTTTATCGTTTTGAAACGAAGTAAACGGTCATTCCCGCTTGCGGAAAGGCAGTTTCACTGGCTCAGTGAGCGCAACCGCTGAGGCACTCAACAAGTTTTGCCGGTTTCAATTCCGGTTGCTTTTCTGTAACAGTAATTCAGGTTCATTCGTGGTAATAAAATCAAAACCCTTCGAAATGAACCAGTCCATTTCCGCCGGGTCGTTCACGGTCCAGGCGTTGAGCGTAAGCCTCAGCTGCTTTGCCGATTCGATCCATTCCGGGTGCTTTCGAAAAACTGAATAATGATAGTCCGCCCCGGAGATGCGATCGGCTGCAAGTTCCTGCGGCGATTTATCACCGTTCAGGTATTGTGTCTGCGCCGATTTATCCAATTCAATGATCTGTAACAGGGTACTGTAATCAAAACTGATGTACGTAATATACCTTTCGGCTTTCAGCTCTTTGATCAATGCCAGGATGCCGGCCACTACTCCAGCCTGCCGGTCTTTACTGATACGGGATTGTTTGATCTCCAGTACCAGCCGGGTGTGATCGTTTCCTTCCATTCCTGCAAGCAGAAAGTTCCTGAGCAGGGGTAGTTTCTCACCGTTGGCCAATGGAATTGAAGCAAGTTTTCCATACGCGGTGGTTTCGATATCCATTTTGTCAAACACCGGGTCGTGGTTCACCACCAGTGAATCGTCAGCCGTCATCCACACGTCAAATTCAGAACCGGCGCAGCCCAGCTGTATCGCTTGTTTCAGTGCTGCAATGGAGTTTTCAGGAAGGTTCATTGCTTTGAAAGCGCCGCGGTGCGCGATCACCGGGTTGGTGGCGAATTTCATAACGACTGCTTTATGATGGCAGGAGGAAAGGAGGAGCAGTAAAAAAAGGTATTTCGACATGAGTCTGAACCAGGAATTGATCAATGTGCAACCGGCACTCCCGTCCTCTAAAATAAACATAATTGCAGGAGAAGTCACGCGATCGGGACGAAACTCATCCCGGTTGCACTGCGGGCTGCGATTGTGTTCTCGTGATCACCATGGCTGCAGCAGAAGCGAGTAACGAGGTTCCTTTCAGCTCCTCAGCGGTAGGTTCTCAGGTAAGTGCCAAAGGTGCCCAGCACTTTTCTTTCTTTAGTGCGGATGGGTACACTCCAGGCTGCTACGAATCCAATGGCGGTGGGCAGGTGCCTTAGTTCCGCCCATTTGTTGTCGGCATGGAAGCTGCGCGTGATGGTCACCCTCCCTG
>DASVBM010000023.1:0-3331 GCA_036375835.1 Chitinophagaceae bacterium
AAAAGGGTGTATGAGCGATACAGTGCCCGTAACTGTTATCGCCCGGTATCAGCCCTTCGCGAATTTTATAAAACCGGAAGTATGCCTGGACGACAGTTATGCGCAGTTCACAGACAGCAGTTTTATTGACGATAATACAGACAGCAGTTTTAGTTACCTCTGGAACTTCGGCGATCCGAACGCAAACGTCTCCAATCCCAATACCTCCACCTTAAAGAATCCCCTGCATAAATACACGGCACTGGGGCCTTATACTGCCTGGCTTAAGATAACTTCTGTGTATGGGTGTACCGATTCCATTGCGCGTGATTTTATCGTAAACGGTTCTTTCCCGGAGGCGGATTTCCAGGTGTTGAACAGCAGTTCGCTCTGCAGCAACCTCGACGTGCAGATCAGTAACAAGTCTACTGTAGCGCCGGGGGATATCACCAAAATCGAAATTTACTGGGATTACCTCAACGATCCGGTCAATAAAACAACAGACGATTTCCCTTATTTCGATAAAATATACAACCACAAATACCCGGATTTCCAGCAACCGCTTACCAGGAACTTCGAAATACGGATCGTGGCTTATTCCGGGGCGAGCTGCCTGGATGTAGCTACGAAAACGGTTACAGTGAATGCCAGCCCGGCAACACAGTTCGTTACAATGCCCGGCATCTGTTTCGACGCAGCACCGAGACAGGTGACACAGGCTTCCGAAACCGGCGGCCTTCCAAAAGCGTTTGATTTCTTTACCGGCAGCGCTGCGGTGAATTCAACCGGTATGTTCAATCCCCAGGTTGCGGGAGTGGGAACCGATACGCTTCGATATGTGTTTGTATCCGCGGCGGGCTGCCGGGATTCATCGGACCAGTCCATTACAGTCTGGCCATCCCCACAGGCGAAAATCGGCCTGAGCGCACCTTTATGTGAAAAGAACAACATCAGCTTTACCGATAGTTCGGTGGCCAATTTCAGCAGTATCGTTACTTGGAACTGGAACTTCGGAGATGGTGTTTCGATCGTCAACTCATCGGCTGCGCCGGTAACGCACGGTTACACTGCAGCAGGGGCATATACGGCAGAATTGCAGGTTACCACAGACAGTGGTTGTGTAAGCCCGGTGTTCCAGCGCATATTAAACGTGCATTACCTGCCACAGGTTGCTTTCAGCATGCCGGATATCTGTTTGCCGGACGGCAACGGTGTATTCACAGATCTTTCATCAATCGCCGATGGCACTGCCGCACAGTTCAGCTATCTCTGGCAATTTAATGATCCTGCAAACCCTGCACCCTCAACGCAGAAGAACGCGATCCACCGTTACAGCGCCGTGGGCCCTTACCAGGTGAAACTCGTGGTCACCTCCGGCGCTGGCTGTAAGGATTCGCTGACGCAGGTGATGAATACGGTTTATCCGCAACCTGCGGCGGCATTCGCCGTTACTCCCGCAGAAGTATGCCTCGGTGATCCATTCCAGTTCACTGACCAGAGTAATGGTAATGGCGGGGCAGTAACAGAGTGGAACTGGAACTACGACGATGGGTCAGTGAATGGTCTCACACAGAACCCGGTAAAGGTTTACCAGGATGCGGGGAACTACCGCGTTTCCCTTGTTATACACAACGATAAGGGCTGTATCAGCGATACGGCCGAAGCAGACCTGGTGGTACATCCTTATCCCAAAGTAGACGCCGGCCCTGATGTTTTTGTGCTGGAAGATGGCTTCACCCGTTTGCAACCACTGGTTTCGGGAAGCCAGCTCAGTTACAACTGGTCACCTGCGCTGTTTCTCGACAGTCCAGGCGTCCGGGCGCCGGTATTTACACCGGGGCAGGACCAGCTGTATACGATCACGGTGACCGGTGCAGGTGGATGCGCTACTTCAGACCAGGTGTTTGTGAAGGTGCTGAAAACACCGGTTATACCGAATGTTTTCTCACCAAACGGCGACGGCATCAATGATGTCTGGAATATCCGCTACCTGGAATCTTACCCCGGCTGCACCGTTGAAATATTCGACCGGTATGGCAGAAGGGTTTTTTCAACTACCGGGTATGACAAGCCATGGAACGGAACGCTGAATGGCAGCGACTTACCCATAGGGGTTTACTATTACCTTATACAGCCGAAGAATGGCCGCAAACCAATGACGGGATCCGTCACGATCCTGAGATAAAACCGAAGCGGATTTGCCTCTGAAAACACGCTGATTTTCAGGTAAATTAATTATCGCCACGGAGCAATATCCAGGCGGCCCGCGGCGTTACTAAAATTCAGAGCTATGCAACCAAAATCGGGAATCGGGAATCTTATAATTATCTGTAAATTGCCACAATTCTATAATAACTGATGATGAAAAAGCTACTCATTCTTGCTGCGTTGGGAATAGGCATTGCAGCCAATGCCCAGCAAAGACCGCACTATACCCAATATATCCTGAACAACTTCATCATCAATCCCGCAGTTGCAGGTATAGAGAATTACACCGATGTAAAGATTTCTCACCGGCATCAGTGGGTTGGACTTGACGGCGCGCCGGTTACAACTTACATCACCATCCACGGTCCCTGGACCAAGAGCAGCTACGAGCGCGAAACACCGACCACGTTCCATGCGCCAGGGGAAAACCCGCGAGGTAAGGCATACTGGCAGGATTATACTGCAGCCGACCCGCACCACGGCCTTGGCTTCACCATGATGAATGATCGTACCGGACCGCTGAACAGGTTTTCTGTGGCAGCAGCCTATGCCTACCATATCGGTATTTCCGAGCGTACCAGTCTTTCGGCAGGCATCAGTGCAGGTGTACAAAACATGACCCTGAATGCAAGCAAACTGAATTTTGAATACCCGGTTGACCCGGCGGTTGCGGGTAGCGGCTACCTGAACAGGCTCAGGCCCGAAATCAATGCCGGCCTCTGGATGTATTCTTCACGGTATTTTGTAGGTCTTGCAGCCCAAAACGTGATTCCATCCAAACTCACATTCGCAGAAGATACACTCACGGTCAGCAAGACCGGTAAGTTCGTGCCACACCTGTTTCTTTCGGCAGGTTACCGCATGTTCCTGAACGATGATATTTCTTTATTGCCTTCCGCCACCGTTCGCTATATCAATCCAATGCCGATCGGCGTTGACCTTAACGCGAAAGTGCAGTACCAGGACCTGGTCTGGGGTGGACTGAGTTATCGGGTGCAGGACGGGTTCTCAGCAATGCTGGGCGTGAACGTAAACAGCACCTTCAACGTGGGCTATTCCTACGACTATACTACTTCAAGGCTGAACACGGTGAGTCGTGGAAGCCACGAGATCGTGGTTGGATTCCTGCTGGGTAACAAATACG
>DASVBM010000020.1:0-3015 GCA_036375835.1 Chitinophagaceae bacterium
GGATCACGCCGCGGGTGATGTTTATCTTTCTCTTGTTGCCGTCACGGATAACGGTTACATCTACGTCACTGTTTTTGGGGCCTCTCAGCAGCCCGCGGATATCATCGGCTTCCCGTTTCACCAGGCTGATGGTATCCTCCACGGCGATCATCCTGTCGCCCACCTTTACGCCGGCTTTATCGGAAGGTCCTCCTTTAATGACGTTAATCACGTTCACGGTGTCGTTGAATACCTGGAATTCCACACCGATGCCCTGGAAGTTTCCCTGGAGGTCCTCGGTAGCGAACTTCAGATCTTCCGGCGGCAGGTAAACAGAATGCGGATCCAGTTTGGCGAGTATTTCACCGATTGCGGAGTTGAAAAGGCTGTCATCGCTGACATTGTCCACGTACCGGGTATGAACCAGGTCAAGTATTTCTTCAATGGGATTCGATTGCTTCAGCTGAAAAAAACCGGCAACACCGGCTGTCTTTTCACGCAGCTGAAAGCCGATAGCCATGCCTATGATCATTACAAAAGCAAAAAGAACCGGTAACCACACCTGCAGTTTTTTACTTCCCATAAATAGCGCTTCTTTGTATCTTGAAGCACGAAGATAGCGGGAAGTTCGATAGCAGGTGATTGATTGGGATAAAGGGTTTTGCGGGTCTGGTCTTGCCGGAGGGGCTGAGCAGGATCATCCGGTGTAACATGAATTCACCAGACCTTGCAAACGATTAAACTGAAAAAACAAAATGGCTGTAAAACTGATTGCCGACAGTGGGGCAACGAAATGCGAATGGTGCCTGGTTAACGGCAAGGGGCGGAAGAAGATCATTACACAGGGCATCAGTCCTTATTTCCTGGATACCGCCCAGATCATCGAATTATTGCAGAAACAACTCCTTCCGAAACTTAAGCATGTAGCTGTTGACGAGGTGTACTATTATGGTACCGGGCTCAGCAATCCCAACAACGTCAGGATCGTGAAAGCGGCGATGAAAAAGCTGTTCCCCCTGGCTTATATAGAGGCGACGCATGACCTGATGGCGGCGGCCCGTGCGCTCTGCGGCAACAGCAAGGGTATAGCCTGTATACTCGGCACCGGCTCCAACAGCTGCTATTACGACGGCAGGCGTATAGTTAAGAACAGCCCGGGTCTCGGGTATGTGCTTGGCGACGAGGGGAGTGGCGCCTATTTAGGAAAGAAAGTGATCCAGTATTATCTCTACCATACGTTTGACGAAGACCTCCGCGCCCGCTTTGACGCCAAATTTGTGACCACCCCGGTTGAGATTCTCGAGAACGTATATAAGAAACCGCTTGCCAACCGCTACCTTGCCTCATTTGCCATTTTCCTGGCCGAAAACCGCGGCCATTACATGATTGAAAACATCATCGAAGACGGTCTGAACGACTTCATCGTAAACCACCTGTACAAATACCGCGAGTCCTGGACCCTGCCGATCAATTTTGCCGGTAGTATCGCATTTGGTTTCCGCGATGTTTTGAAAGAACTTTGCAACAGTTACGAACTGGAGCTGGGAGTGGTGTTGAAGAACCCGATGCAGGGCCTGATCGCCTATCACCAGTGAGCGTATTGGCACAACCGGTCGGAAAAAGGATGCAGCCGACAAACCATTAATCTATGAATGAATTCGAGAAAGTCACGGAAAAGACTTCAAACTACAGGCACCTGGAAAAGATGTCGGTACTGGAAATCTTAACCAATATCAACAATGAAGACAAAACGGTGCCCTCTGCTGTCGCCCGTGCGATCCCCCAGATTGAACAACTGGTAGGGGTGATCTCAGACAAAATGCTGGCTGGTGGCCGGTTGTTTTACATTGGCGCCGGAACCAGTGGCAGGCTGGGGATCGTGGATGCCAGCGAATGCCCGCCGACATATGGAGTACCACATGGGCTGGTGATCGGGATCATCGCCGGGGGAGAGAAAGCAATCCTGGAAGCGGTGGAATTTGCCGAGGACAATCCCGAGCAGGGCTGGCTGGACCTTGAAAAACATTTTGTAAGCGATAAAGACGTGGTTGTAGGCATAGCCGCCAGTGGCACCACCCCTTATGTGATCGGTGCGCTGGAGCGCTGCCGGGAACATGGGATCATCACCGGCAGCATCAGTTGCAATCCGCATTCACCGGTCTCCGCGGCCGCAGATCACCCCATAGAAGTAGTGGTAGGCCCTGAATTCGTGACGGGCAGTACGCGCATGAAAAGCGGCACGGCACAGAAACTGGTTCTCAATATGATTTCAACTTCCGTCATGATTCAGCTGGGCAGGGTGGAAGATAATAAGATGGTGAACATGCAACTCACCAACGAAAAACTTGTTGACCGCGGAGTAAAAATGCTTATGGAGAAGCTTCCGATCGGGAACTATGAAGAGGCCAAACGCCTTTTGTTGAAAACCGGTTCGGTTAAAAAAGCGCTCGACTCCGTTGTGAAAAACTAATTGCGCCGCATCTTGGAACTTTTTTATAAATTACATTATCGTTTTGCGACGAACCATTAGCCTATTGCCTGACCATACCACAGACCATTTAATTAACTAAAACCAGAAACATGAAGAAGGTAATTTTACTCACCCTGGTATCTTTATCGCTCCTCTCCGCCAACGCACAAAGTACGAAGGCCTACGCGATCACGGCTGATGTAAAGGGCAGTTACAACTGGATCTCTGTTAAGGAAATTGACATGTCTACCGGAGAAGTAGTCAACTCAATCTTCGATCCCGCCAGTTCAAAGTTTAATCTGAAGACGGTAGATGGCCAAACGTTGTCGAGCCGTTCTATGTTCGACCTGCCCACGTATTCCGGCGTTGCGGCGGCGGCCTTCGACGAAAAAAATAACCGTTTGTATTTTACGAATATGCGCGGTTCAGAACTGAGATATTTTGATCTGAACACAAAAGAGCAGGTTACCGTGGTAGTAAACTCCGATCCTGCATTCAATACAGGCAGCAAATCGGGTGAAGAAAACGTGATCACCCGTATGGTGATCGCTGCCGACGGTTATGGC
>DASVBM010000433.1:0-6841 GCA_036375835.1 Chitinophagaceae bacterium
GAAAAAAGAACAACGAAGCGAAATATCCCAAATCGGTTTTGTGTTTTCATCTGACGATCTCCCGGGACATGACCGGCGTCATGTTTATTTTTTTGGCACTTTTCAGGGCTTAAAATAAAATTAATCAATGAATTGGTTTCACCGTTCATGTAATTGACAATCATCTTCCCGCTTTCGATGCAGGTGCTTTTCATTTTTCCTTACCAACATAATTCAGTTTATCAGCCTGGCGACGCTTAACTTTGCTGCCTTATTCTTCCCGCGATGCAGTTAGCAGAACTCTACCAGAAAGCCCTGGCTTTTGAATTTCTCAGTATTGAAGAAGGCATGTTCCTTTTCGAACATGCCCCGCTCACCGAACTGATGAATGTGGCGGATGAACTACGCAGGATCCAGGTGCCTCATGGAAAAGTAACCTGGCAGATCGACAGGAATGTGAATACCACCAACGTCTGTATCGCCAATTGCAAATTCTGTAATTTCTACCGCATACCCGGGCACTCCGAGGCTTATATCACCGATATGCCCACTTACCGGAAAAAGATCGAAGAAACTTTTCAGTTCGGGGGTGACCAGTTGTTGCTGCAGGGCGGGCATCACCCTGAATTGGGCCTTGACTTTTATACCAGAACTTTCCGCCAGCTGAAGCAGGAGTTCCCGCATCTCAAACTACACGCACTCGGCCCCCCGGAGGTAGCGCATATCTGTAAACTTGAAAAAGCGAGCCACCATGAAGTACTCAAAGCCCTGAAAGAGGCCGGGCTCGATTCGCTACCCGGCGCCGGCGCTGAGATCCTGGTTGACCGTGTACGCCGGCTGATCTCAAAGGGCAAATGCGGCGCAGATGAATGGCTGGCCATCATGCACGAAGCACATAAACTCGACATTACCACCAGCGCTACCATGATGTTTGGCCACGTTGAAACACTCGAAGAGCGGTTTATTCACCTCAGCCGTATCCGGGAGGTTCAGAGCCGCAAGCCGGAATCTGCCAAAGGATTCCTTGCGTTCATTACCTGGACTTTCCAGGATGTTGATACCCTGCTGGCAAGGATCCGGGGAGTGCATAACCTGGTAACCGCAGAAGAATATATCCGGATGGTTGCTCTGAGCCGCATCATGCTGCCTAATATCAAAAACATCCAGGCTTCATGGCTTACCGTCGGAAAACAAACGGCGCAGATCTGCCTGCATGCAGGAGCAAATGATTTTGGTTCTATCATGATCGAAGAGAACGTCGTTAGCGCAGCGGGCGCGCCGCATCGGTTTACTTATCGCAGCATGCAGGAAGCGATAAGGGAAGCCGGATTTGAGCCGCAGCTGCGAGATCAGCAATATAATTTCAGGGAAATGCCTGCCGCTATACAGGAGCAGGTCATCACATACTGATTCCTGCAACCGACACATAATTCCGGTCCTGGCGGCTCAGCCCGTGAATGATCGATTCGTTTTAGCTTTGCACAGCTTTTCAAAATGATGCTGCTATGTCTATTCGCATTTTTGTTACCGGTGGAACCTTCGATAAAGAATACAACGAACTGACCGGCCATCTCTTTTTCAACGATACCCACCTGCCTGAAATGCTTGCTTTGGGGAGAAGCCGGCTGGAGGTGGATGTGCGTACGCTGATGATGATTGATAGCCTGGAGATGACCGGGATGGACCGCGAGTTGATCGCCGAACACTGTCGCAAGTCCGAAACTGATCGGATCGTCATCACTCATGGAACCGATACAATGTCTGTAACGGCAGAACTCCTTGCTTCGAAGGTAAAAGACAAAACCATCGTAATCACCGGCGCGATGATCCCATATAAGTTCGGCAGTTCCGATGGTTTATTCAACCTCGGCAGTGCACTCGCCTTCGTACAGGCGCTCCCTCCCGGCGTGTATGTAGCCATGAATGGAAAGGTCTTCAAGGCGGGCAACGTACGCAAGAACAAACAAACCGGGGAATTTGAAGAAATCAGCTGATGCGGGACCTCATTCTTCTTCACGGCGCCCTGGGCTGCAAAGAACAGCTTGAACCATTGGACGACGGATTATCGGCTGCTTTCAGAATCCACCGTTTTAACTTCGCCGGGCACGGTGGCGAACCGCTGACGGAAAGATTCTCGATACCGGTCTTTGGAGAACAGCTCAGGCGGTATATCACTGCTCATTCCATTTCGCGGGCATTGATTTTCGGCTACAGCATGGGTGGATATATTGCCCTGTGGCTTGCCCGCCATCATCCTGAACTCGTTGATCGTGTGGCTACGCTGGCCACAAAATTCGGGTGGAATACAGCAACCGCGGAAAGAGAGGCAAATATGCTTGACCCGCTTGTAATGGAACAGAAGGTGCCGGGCTTTGCGGCCTCACTACGTAAAATGCATCATCCGGAGAATTGGAAAAACGTAGTTGCAGCTACCGCCGGAATGATGAGGGACCTGGGTGAGCATCCCGTTTTGCAGAACGTGGAATTCGCTTCCATCAGCACACCGGTATTGCTGATGCTTGGCGACAGGGATAAGATGGTGAGCATTGAAGAAACATCCGCAGTGTACCGGCAGTTGCCGCAATCACAACTCTGCATACTCCCATCCACATCCCACCCTGTGGAACAAGTGGACGTACCGCTGCTCACGCTGCACCTTCAGCGATATTTCACTGCGAATTAAATACAAAAACATCAGGTTAATATGTAACTTTAGCGCCCTCGGGTCAAGGGTAAAATGATTCTATGGTTGTAAGAGCTGTTATTACGGGTTCAGGATGTTATGTACCAACGGAAGTAAAAACTAACAGGGATTTTACGGTACATGATTTTTATGCAGACGACAACCTTCGAATTGAAACGCCACCCCAGGAAGTCGTAGAAAAATTCAGGCAGATCACAGGCATCGAAGAAAGAAGATACGCGCCTTTTGACCTGAATTCGGCTGACATTGGCGCCATCGCAGCAAAGGAAGCAGTCGCCAGCAGTGGCATTGATCCTGAGACGATAGACCAGATCATTGTCGCGCAGAATTTCGGTAATGTGATCAAGCACACCATACAAACCGATAATGTGCCTTCAATTGCATCGCGGATCAAACATTCACTCGGTATAAAAAACCCCGCCTGCGTTGCCTATGACGTTTTGTTCGGCTGCCCCGGCTGGGTGCAGGGCATGATCCAGGCCAACGCGTATTTCCAGGCCGGCATGGCAAAAAAATGCCTGGTGGTAGGCACGGAAACACTCAGCAGGGTAATTGATATGTACGACCGGGACAGCATGATCTTCTCCGACGGTGCCGGCGCTGTTGTCGTCGAAGCCCGTGAAGTAGAACCCGGCGGCAGCGGCATCCTCAGTTATTCGGCGCAGTCACACTGCAACGAGGAAGCATATTACATCTACATGGGGAAATCGAATTTCCCCGGCTCAGACCCGCGCATCCGTTATATTAAAATGAAAGGGCGCAAGGTGTATGAGTACGCCATCAAACACGTACCACTGGCGCTGAAAGACTGTCTCGACAAAAGCGGCGTAGATATTCATCAGCTGAAAAAGATCTTCCTTCACCAGGCGAATGAAAAAATGGATGAGGGTATTGTGAAAGGCCTCTACAAGCTGTATGGGATCAATAAGACCCCCGAACACATTATGCCAATGAACATCCACACATTTGGCAACAGTTCGGTAGCTACCGTACCCACGCTGTACGACCTGGTGCAAAAAGGGAAGCTCGATTACCACAGCCTTGAAACGGGTGATGTGGTCATATTTGCCTCAGTTGGGGCAGGAATGAATATCAACGCATTCTGTTATCGCGTCTGAACGCCTGGCACATAATTTACTATTTAGCTGGTGTAAGAACCGGCAATGATCCGAGAACCAATCGTATTTCCTTACTATGCGAAGCTCGCATTGATCCTGTTGACCCTGTTTCTCCTTTTTTACGGAGTGTACCTGGGCCAGGATATACTATTGCCCCTGGGCTTTGCCTTCCTGCTCTCGATTTTATTGCGGCCACTTGAACTCTTCATTACCAGCTGCCGTGTGCCGAAATCAGCTGCTATCCTGCTCTCTATCCTTTTTGCTGTGCTATTCGTCTATGGCATCATCGACTTTATCTCGCGCCAGATCGCATCTTTCATGAGCGATATTCCTGCGATAGAAAGAAACCTGAACCAGCTCTGGCGCGAAACCAAACGCTGGGGATACGAAACATTCGGTATCAACTACAGGCAACAGGACCAGATGCTGGAGAGTGCAAAAACAGGTACGATCAATAGCCTGGGCGGATCTTCGCAAACCTTTAACCTCATCACTGCTTCTGTGCTCACTTTGACGCTGATCCCGATCTATATTTTCCTGTTCATGTATTACCGGCCCATGTTGTTGCAATTCGTGGTAGACCTGTTTGATGAATCGCACACACCGCGGGTAAAAGAGGTGATCCGCGAAATCAAGAACGTCATCCAGCATTTCGTGGTGGGACTGTTGATCGAAACCGGTATCGTGGCTGCCGCCAACACTATCGGCTTGCTGATCATAGGCGCCCCTTATGCAGCTTTGCTTGGCATTCTCGGCGCACTGCTGAACATGATCCCTTATATCGGTGGCATCGTCCAGCTGATCTTTTCCGCGCTGGTAATCTATTCTAACACCGCATCCATCCCGATGCTGCTCTGGGCCACCGCCATACTCCTTGTGGTGCAGTTCATCGATAACAACATTCTCGTTCCCTGGATCATTGGCAACAAGGTGCAGCTCAATTCACTGATTTCTATTATTGGCGTGTTGCTCGGCGGCGCACTGGCCGGAATTGGCGGCATGTTTCTGAGTATTCCAATGCTCGCCATCTGTAAAGTGATATTCGACAGGGTAGATGAACTCAAACCCTGGGGCCGACTGTTTGGAACCAATGACGACCCTTCCAAAAGTTATCTGAAAATGCCCCGGCGACGAAAAAGACTCCCTCCACCTCCCGCCGGTTAATGCGTCAGCAATGCAGAATCCACGTAAGTACCGTCTTTTGGTATCGTATCCCCGTGTGGTCTTGCAGGAAAGGTATCATTGAGCGTATTTGCCGTATCCAGGTTTTTAGTCCCGGTGGAGTCACCACCACCGCCACAGGAAGCGAGCAACATCATCAGTAAGGCAGGTAAGAGGAGTATTTTCATGATCATCGGTTTGGTACTGAATTAGAAGTGTCTGCCTGTGTTTCCGGTGAAGGAACGGAGTCGCTTCCAAACATGCCCGGTTGCACAACAGAATCAGAACTGCCGGTTGAATCCTTGCTGCCTTCCCGGCTACCATCGTTACCACACGCTGTCATGGCGGCAATGAAAATGAATACCAGGAATTCTTTCCGCTTCATCCGGTTTTTTCCGTTTCAGGTTCAATTTCCCTGCCATTGAAGCCGCAATACAACTATCGGCAATATTTACAATCCACAAGATCAGCAGGTTATTTGCCTGCTCTTGCTGTATTTTTGGAGTCTATTATAGCTGCAAGCAGCCGTTGAGTCAAATTAAAGCCGTCGATGTTTGAACAGAAAGCAACGGAATGGGTGAACGATTATGGTGATATGTTGTATCGTTACGCGTTGCCACGCGTAAACGACAGCGATGTAGCAAAGGACCTGGTACAGGAAACATTCCTGGCTGCCTGGAGAAATATCAGCTCCTTCAAAGGACAGATATCAGAAAAAAACTGGCTGTTCACCATCCTCAAAAACAAGATCATTGATCATTACCGCAAAGCCGTCAACCGCCTGACCGATAGCTTCCCCGGCGTTGCGGATGAAGACCCCTACTTCGAAGAAGGCGGACACTGGTCGCGCGAAGCTTCACCAAAAGAGTGGGGCATTGATTATAAAGATCCCATTGAAGAAAAAGAATTTTTCCAGGTACTGGAAAAATGTAAAAGCAGGCTGAAGGAAATGCAGAATGCTGTATTCACGATGAAGTACCTGGAGGGAATGGAAAGCGAAGAGATATGTAAGGAGCTGAACATAACGCCGTCCAACTACTGGGTTTTACTTCACAGGGCTAAGGTGCAGCTGCGCAGTTGCCTGGAAAAAAACTGGTTTATCCAATGAGTATGAAAACGTTGAACATCAGCTGCAGGAAGGCGGCTGAATTTATGTGCAAAAAGGAAGAACGTTCTTTAACGTTTTGGCAGAAATTCCAGTTATCCTATCACCTGCTTGTCTGTGGGCTCTGCCGCCGTTACCAGCAGCAGGATCAATGGCTCAAGTCAAACATCACCAATGTGGAAGAACATTGCAAAGGATGTCTCTCGGAAACTGATAAACAACAGATCCTCGAAAAACTAAGACAGAACGCTTCCTAGAATTTATTTTCAAGTATCCAGGGCAGCATCTTCCTCCACGTATCCCAGTCATGGCGTACATCGGGTCCCCATATCTGCAGATCATGCCAGATACCTTTGTCCCACAACACTTCAGAAAAACGCATATTCGCGGCAGGATCTTCATATTCGCCACTGCCTGTATAGATATGAATATGATGGCTTGCCCTTATCCGGTCAAGATACCAGTCGTCTTTAAGACCGGGTATGTAATGAATAGGGCTGTTATAATACACCTGCTCATCCCAGTATCCCTTCGTGTATTCGCTGAGATCATACACACCACTCATGCTGATTACGCCCTGTATCAGGTCCGGACGTTTTAAAAACAGGTTCATTGCATGAAGCGCTCCGAATGAAGCACCACAGGTGCAGATCATCGTTTCGTCGCTTGTCGTATTCCTGATATACGGAATCACTTCCCAGAAAACATACTGGTTAAACTGGTTGTGGCGGATTGCCTTGTGCTCCGGCAGCATTTCATTGTTCATCCAGCTTT
>DASVBM010000030.1:0-3203 GCA_036375835.1 Chitinophagaceae bacterium
CCCAGCTTGTCCGCGGATCAAATTCACTGTACCCAAACCTGCTGCCTTTTGTTTTCCGGTTCCCGAACTGGTCGATATACGGCTTGCCCTCATACTTCAGCCAGATGCTTCTGTATTGCTCGTTGCTGTCCGCCCGTGCGGTGATCTCGTTTGCACGCTGTGTTAAGATGTGGAAACCTTCCGCTGCCACCAATGGTGTTTTACCCGCGGCTCCGGAGATCTCGAAATGATAGATGCCGCTGCTGTCAACGTCGGTAAGCCAGAGCAGCGGATAGCTGAAGTTGTACGGACCCCATTCGTTGATCCGCATTTCTTTCCTTCCCTTCGGGAACTGCTGCCGGGGAAGTGTCATTTGCTTACGGATCACCTTCAGTTGTGCATCGGTAAAACTGCTGTCAACCAGGTTAAATCCTTTTTCATCCAGCAATTCCGTGAGTGAGTCGGTTTTCAAAACCTGGCCGGCATGGAATATTTTGTTCTGATAAGGCTGTATGGCGCTGGTACGGGCAAAGTTGAAGACAAGCTGAACACTATCAAACCGGTTCAGCGCAATGGTGTAATTCCGGCTTTCGGTGTTCCGCTTCTGCGCGTAGATCCAGTCTGCCGGCTGGCTGGACCTTGCCCATAACCGAATACCTTCCCGGTCTTTGCTGAACCGGTTTGCGGAGATCGAAATATCCTGGCCATGTTCAATGGCTATCGCAACGCGATTCCCTGCAAACGAATTACCCGAAATGGAAGTGAGATAACTGTATCCTCCCCAGATTCCGTGATCACAACCTTCTATGGTATTGCCGGTGATCACGTTCCTGCTGAAGGTTACCTCTATACCATTCGTGGGCGCATAGGAGAAATCGTTGCGGTAAAGAAAGTTGTTATTGGAACCTCCTTCTCCGCTGTCCATCGTGGTTTGACCAGCCCACAGAAAAAAGCCGTCGCCGCTGTGCGTAGCTGAATTCCAGCCAAAGACGTTATTACTGCTCTGCTCGAAAACAAGGATCCCTGCGCTGTCCTGTCCCCGGTAATATTTGCCGAAACTAAACCCGCGCACATTAAAATCGAGGTTGTTCCGGTATACCTGGTTATTGTTACACCGGTACATCCCGATACCGATTGCGGAGTTGAAGGAAAAGTTATTATCGGTGATCATGCCGTAGTCGCATCCTGTCATCATCAGCGCGCACTGACCGCCGGTTACCTTGTTTTTCCGTATCACCGCGTAATCACAGTCACGCAGATAAATAGCGGCTCCGTAGCGAAGCCATTCGTCGTTTTCGTTATGGTGAAAACTCATCCAGTCGCTCACGTCTTCCCTCAACCGGTTGCTGTGCAGCCTTTGCCTCCGGTTATAGCTGCAATCAGAACCGCTGATCGTAAGATTGGTTACGCCTTTAGCCATGATACCCACTTGATATCCGCGCACCACCAGGTTCCTGATAGTAATGTTGGTAGAGCCGGGTTCAATGTACACAGCAAGCCCGCTGAATTCGTCAGGAGCCATTCCCGCGACGGCGCCGTTTAAAACAGCGTTGTTGAAATCGACTGTAATATTATGCCCGCGGATCACGATCACAGGAACCGACAGCGAAGTGTCTGCCGTGATGGTATAATTTTTCTTCAGAACTTTTACCGAAGCGGTGATCACCATTCCTTTTTTCAGCTGCACCGGTGCCGAAGCCATGGCCAGTACGCAGCAGTAAAAATTTGTTATAAGGAGCAAGGCTGCTTTCATATTTATACAGAATTCCATCCGCCGGAAGCCAGGCGGATGTTTACGTTTATCATGTAAAATACGTGAAAATGACCGCAGTTAATTCCAATATGATCGCAATGGTTTTGCCAGTTTAAATTACAACCGCATAGGTTTGCTCATCCCGTCGGAGGCTATCCGCGTTCCCCTTGTCCGTCATCCCACAGCAGCCTTATCCTTTGTAATGCGGCATGTTCCGGTCGGTAAACTGTTTATCCGTGTCCTCCCAGTTATTGAGGACCTGAGTCTTTTGTTTATTCACCTGTTCATTGATGCGGTTAAACGCATTGGCTGCATCATTGATCTCATTTACGGCCTTATTGTATGCGTCTATATCCGCCTGTGTTCTTTTTGACGCCGGCTTCGACTCGAAAGCTTTTTTTATTTTTTCGAAGTTTTCATTTTTAAGAAAGAAGTCGGTCAGCTTCGGCGCATCGTTTTCCGCCATCTTCCTGTAGAACGTCAGTACCTGCCGGCAGGACTGCGCCAGCGAGGCATCGCCATTGAAATGCTTCAGTGAATCCAGGTCGCGCAAACCTTCAACAGCGTATTTCAGCAGCGCGCTGCGTGCCTGTTCAATGTCGTTCACGTTTTTATTGTTCATAGCTTTCGTCAACTGGCCGTCCTGCCAGTTGCACTTAAAAAACAACAGGAACATCTGGTTCTTGTAATGGGTGAGTTTGCTCGTGAGTTCCATTTTCTCCCCGAGTTCGCTGCTTCCTTCGATCAGTTGGATGTCGTACTTTTTAGCGAAAGCTTTTTCAGCCTCCTCCATTTTGTCGGCAGCCTCCTTCAGTTTCCTGCTGGTCGCTTCCTGCAGCAGCAGGTAAGCCTGCATCTCGTCGAAGGATTGCTCCGCGATCTCTTCCATGTTCACGATTTTTGCGTAGTCATCATTGAACACATGGTACACCAGCGTGATGTATTCAACGCTGCTTTCCCTTAGTGAATTGTCGCCTTTATACGCACCCAGTCCCCTGGCCGTTATTCTCGTCTCGTTGATTGTTTCAACGGTTTTCAATCTGAGTTTCTCCACTTTTCTGGCCCGCTTGCCATGGCCGGCGGCACTCATATATGCCATATACGTGGCGTTCATCTGGCCGTGCGCTTTGGAAAATGCTTCCATGTAGCCAACAGGGGTGGATAGGTCCTGGGCATTCGCAAACGAAAAACTTAAGCAAATTGCGGTAAGGGTTAAAAGCAGTTTAGAGCTGTCCATCATATTTCAAGGTTTCGGTTTAGTGTATCAGTTGTGTGGCAATGGTATAGCAGACCTGCAGGTACGGGTCTTTTTCAAGAAATTCACGCCAGGCATTATTCAGTTCCTGCAGATCGCTGTTCGCCTGCAGCCTTTGCCGGTCAAGTTCGTTATTCAGCACTTTAAACACACGCGTTTTGTTCAGCGAGTAGGAGGGCGGCTCCTCCGGGTATTTATTTTTTTGTTCACGAACCG
>DASVBM010000379.1:0-9857 GCA_036375835.1 Chitinophagaceae bacterium
GGTAAAGGCTTACCTGCAGATTCGTTTGCCACAGTTGCCACCACCAGACTGCAGGTTCCTGCAGGAATCTATGAAATTGGTGTAACAGCTGATGATTATATAAAGCTTTTTGTTGGTGGGAAAGAAACGATTTCAGGGTGGACCGATGCAGAACTTGCAGCAGATGAAGACGGATTTCGTTCTGCGCGGGTGCTTTTACAGGGAAATGAAGAAATCCGCGTTGTTCATGCAGAAAGGTCGGGACTTGCCGCTTTGATGTTCTACCTGCGCCCGGTTAAGAAATAAAAAAGGCCGGATAAAAATCCAGCCTCGCAAATCCACTATCCTATGAAAACCTGTATGCAAAATGCACCATCACAAGCCCTGTTTCAATGATCGCCATTAGAAATCAGGTGATATTTATCAACCGCCTGCTAACCAATTTCTGCTGATGATTTTCATTAATTAGTTGACCGGTATCATTTACCGGAGAGGCGGCTGCATCTACTTTGGCGGAAACTTCTGCATCTTGAAAACGGCCGAATTACACCTGGCGCTCACCCATGTTCCGGTGGTGCTTTGCTTTGCCGCCCTGGCAATGCAGGTGACGGCGATGCTGATGCGCAACACAACGGTTCAGAAGACGGCGCTGGTGATGTTCGTTATTTCCGGCCTGGTGGCGATACCGGTACTTTTTACAGGAGCGCCCGCGGCCACTCTGATCAGCAACGCACCGGGAATATCCTCGATGAAAATAGAATACCACGAACAGGTAGCCAAGGCCTCTTTTATCCTGCTTCAACTGGCAGCGGTGACCGCGCTGCTGGCGCTGCTATTCTACAAAACCGAATTTGGCAGATTTCTGCGCGCAACGCTACTCGTCTCCGGCTTCATCACCGCAGTAGCGCTTGCGCAAACCGCACATACCGGTGGCCAGATCAGGCACACCGAGGCAAAGATCACCGGCACCACCAAACCGAAACCAGCGCCGCAGAAATCGATGCAGCAACTGGAAGAGGAAGCTCAGAATGAATCCCACGAAATCATAAAATAAACACGATGAAACCGATATTCATAAAAGTCTCTCCCATCAACGTAACATTCACGTATTATGTGAACGCGGCTTTGATTGAAATGATGTTCCAGAGCGAGAAGGATAAAAGCACTTCTCTTTTCTTTTCCTCCAGCCCCTCGATAAAGGTTAAAGAGACGCCGGAACAGATCAGGCGATTGATTGAAGATGCGTCGTATAATACACCGGCCGGCTATATTGAATAGCGGGTGATCCGGGTACCACCGAACACGAACCGGCGTTGCGTATCTGTATTGAAACAATTCCTTCCCTGGCCGGGTGACACACCGGTCGGGTTCACAGGCGTATGAACTCCACTCTCCTGTTCAGCGCTTTATTGGATGCATTGTCATTCGGCGCGATCGGCTGGCTTTCACCTGCGCCTTCAGCCTCCAACCTGCGTTCATCAATACCAAAACTTTTAACGAGTTCTGTTTTGACCGATACTGCGCGACGCTTTGAAAGGTCGAGGTTGGCAGCATCCGTTCCATCGCTGTCGGTATGGCCAACGATCCTGATCCTCAGATCCGGGTTATCTTTCATAATGCCTGCTATTTCTTTGAGCGAGGCATAGGATGTGGGTTTCACCGCGTCTTTATTTACGTCGAAGTAAATGCCATAGCTGACGAGTTTACCTTCGGTCAATAGCTTGTTCCGGATATCGGGCGCGCCTATGGCTACCCTGAGATTGCTGAACATGGCAGCGCCCGTTTCAAACCGGAGCCTGTCCATCTTCACCCCGGGAAGCGGGAACGCCTTGGGAAGATCAAATAGTTTATGCTGGTCGAGGTAAACCCGTACCCTGGATTTCTGTATCCATATCGCTACATGATAGAGTTTGTTTACCTGCTGGGTATACTGGTCACCGTCTTTATAACCGCCCAAACCCAGTTCGTCGCCTTCCTCGGAGTTTATATACGTGCGGTAACCATTCCTTCCTCCCTCACAGGCGAATAACAGTCCCGCTTTCCCAGGGACCGCGCCATAATCAAACGATCTTTCATTTATCGATTGTATCAGCCTGAACTGGTAACCGGGCATTTCGCCGTCCTCTGCATAAATGGGCACTACGTCAAATTCAATCGTGTAGTTTTCCGGAAGATCCAGTAAAGCATCTGTCCAGAGCGCGTCTGACATGGAAAACTTAAGCCACTTTCCCGGGTAAAGGTTGGTTGTAACCACTTCCGCCGAGCCGTTGGTATTCCAGGCTGCGGGGAAATCGCCGATGGCTTCCTGGCTGAAGTCTTCGAAAAAAACGACTTTTTCGCCCGGCATGAAATCATACTTCGAGTAAGTCTGCAGGTCGGCGTCAGACTTCCCGGTATCGGTTTTAGCCGGCCGTTCGCTGTTTCCCTCCTCCTGTTCTTCATCTTCTTTCGGCTCGGGCTTAGGAGCCAGTACGCTGTCAATCACTTCGCCTGATTTTTTCTGCAGTATTCTTTTCGGGTTCGGGATCTGTGCTGCTGAAGCGGCAACACTGCCTGCGAAAACCAGCAGGGCAATTATGATTCGCATGGTAATATTTTGCTGAAAATTATTCTGCCGCAGAGAGACTCCAGCTGTACTGCAATCAACAGCCGGGTGATTGTTGTCAGTAGCAATGACTGCAGTCATATCAAACGTTACATCCATCATTCCGCCTGAGAAAGCTTCTGTGAACCTTTGGTAAAATGCCTTACCATGTCAGGTTTTATCAAAACATTCAACGATATACGCATCAGTGACCTGCCCTTAGTAGGTGGGAAAAACGCTTCACTGGGAGAAATGTACAGCCAGCTCCAGGGCCAGGGGATCAGGATACCCACCGGTTTCGCCATCACGGCCCAGGCATATTATTATTTCATCGATTCAAATAAACTCAACAGCCGTTTGCAGGAGCTGATGCAGGCGCTGGACCTACAATTGTTTTCCAACCTGCGGGAAACAGGGAAATCGGCAAGGGAACTGCTGCTGCAGGCGACGATTCCAGAAGACCTGCGGCAGCAGATCATCCATGCCTACCGGGCGATTTCAGTTCCACCCGACATGCCGGTGGCCGTGCGCAGCAGTGCCACTGCGGAAGACCTGCCTCAAGCGAGTTTCGCAGGCCAGCATGATTCTTTCCTGAATGTTCGCGGCGAAACGGAGCTGATATCTGCAGTGCGCCGGTGTTTCGCATCCCTGTATACCGACCGCGCGATCAAATACCGGGTTGACAAAGGATTTGCCCATGAAAAGATCGGGCTTTCCATCGGTGTGCAACAAATGGTAGACGCGGCCAACGGATGTTCCGGTGTAGCATTCACACTGGAGCCAGAGTCGGGGTTCCGCGACCTGGTGCACATTTCCGGTGTCTGGGGGCTGGGTGAAAACCTCGTACAGGGAACAGTGACCCCTGATGAATTCCTGGTGTTCAAACCCACGTTAAGGCAGGGTTTGAAATCCGTGATACAACGCAAACTCGGCACAAAGGAAAAGACGATGGTTTATGCCGACGGTGCCAGCGACACCGACGTACGCAACATAGAAACAACGCAGGAAAAGCGCGACCGGTATGTGATCACTGAGGCTGAAGCAATGAAGATCGCTGGCTGGTGTGTTGTTATAGAAGACCATTACGGCAAGCCCATGGATATTGAATGGGCAAAAGATGGCGCCACTGGAGAAATCTATATCCTGCAGGCGCGGCCGGAAACCGTTCAGTCATTACGCAACCCGAGGGTTATCCGCGAGTATGTACTGGAGCAAAGACAGGAACCCGCGATAACCGGGCAGGCGATCGGCAGTAAAGTGGCAACCGGAACAGCGCGGATCCTTCATTCACCGGCAGAAGCGTCAAAACTGAAAAAGGGGGATATCGTTGTAACGGAGCTCACCAGTCCTGACTGGGACCCGATACTGAAAAATTCATCGGCAATCATTACCGATAAAGGAGGCCGTACCAGCCATGCTTCTATTGTTGCACGCGAACTGGGCGTACCTGCTGTAGTGGGTTGCGGTAATGCCACCGCGATGATCAATGATGGCGAAACGATCACCGTAAGTTGTGCCGGGGGTAAAACCGGCGAGATATTCAAAGGCGCGGTTCCCTTCCGGTATAACGAGACGGATTTCTCGGGTGTTACAAAACCGGAGTCGACCGAAGTAATGCTGATCGTGGGCGATCCCGAAAACGCTTTCCGCCTTTCTTTTTACCCGAACGATGGAGTGGGCCTGATGCGGATCGAATTTATTATCACCCATTCGATCGGAATACACCCGATGGCGCTGGTAAAATTCGATTCGCTGCCGGAGGAGGTGAAAAAGCAGGTAGACGGGATTACCCGGAATTATGAGAGCAAACCGGCATTTTTTATTGAAAAACTTGCGGAAGGGATCGGAATGATTGCAGCTGCTTTCTATCCAAAGGACGTGATTGTAAGGATGAGTGATTTCAAAACAAACGAATACGCACACCTGCTGGGCGGCGCAGGATTTGAGCCGCATGAAGAAAACCCGATGCTGGGGTTCCGTGGGGCCTCCAGGTATTACAATGACCTGTACAGGGAAGGATTCCTGCTTGAATGCGCAGCCATCCGGATGTTGAGACGCGAGATGGGATTTACCAATATCAAAGTGATGATCCCCTTCTGCCGTACCGTTGACGAAGCAAGGAAAGTGATTCATGTGATGGAGACAGCAGGCCTTGACCGAAGTGCTGATCCTTTACTTGAAATCTACATGATGGCAGAGATCCCCTCCAACGTATTGCTGGCGGAAAAGTTTGCCGCGATCTTCGATGGGTTTTCGATCGGGTCGAATGACCTGACCCAACTCACGCTTGGCATTGACCGTGATTCTGCCATTATCAGCGAATTATTCAGCGAGCAGGATGACGCTGCAAAGCTGATGATTGGAACAGTAATAGAAAAAGCAAACGAAGCAGGCATCCGGATCGGGCTTTGCGGCCAGGCGCCCAGTGACTACCCTGAGTTTGCGCAGTTCCTGGTGGAAAAAGGGATTTCAAGCGTGTCGTTCAACAGCGATGCACTGATCAAAGGCATTGAAAATATCAAGATCGCTGAGGAAAAGATGAAAGGTAAAAGGGAAAATCTGAAGGAGCAGGTCAGTGCCCGGTAGCACCAGGACCCTGATGTATCAAATCACAAAGCCGATTTACTCCTGAGTCGTTTGCTCCACCACAGATTACGTCCTTCGTGGTAACCTGGCAGCATCAGCACAGGTATACTGCTGCGGAATGTTACGTTGCGGGTGTTACTGGACTCAAAGATCCTTCTCAACCCAGTTTTTTTCTGCGGCATCATCGCAAGAATGTTCACCCGGTGTTCTTTAACAAAACGATCGATTGCTTCGGGAACCGAGGCCGAACGGATCGTTTCCACTACCGGCTGCACGGTGTGCATGAGCCTGGTAAGCCGGAGCGGTTTGTTGAAAACCTGGTAAACTTCCTGCAACTCGGTTTTTGCAATATGAATCAGGTAAAGCCTGGAATGAAAGCGGTGCGCCAGTTGCAGCAGCGCGTCTGCCACGTGTTTATCATCGTCGGGATACAGGTCGCCCTCGTAAGCAAGTGTGAGTGTATCCACGCCATTGTAGCGTGCATCTTCCGGCACCACCAGCAGCGGGCAATGGCCGGAGTGCATCAGACCGGAAATTGTGCTGCCCGGGAGCTTTTTCACAATCCTGTTCTCGTCCTTCAGTCCAAGCACGACAAGGTCAGCATGGTGTTCTTTTACTGCTTCCATAACGCAATGCACGGCAGATCCCTGTCTTGCTTCCACACGAATCACCTGTTCCGCCTGCGGATCCAGCATTTCTGTTTCATTGTTCAACTGCTGCAGAACCACTTCCTGTAAATCATGTGTGTCAACTATCGCGAAAGGCTTTGTTACCGGAACGGGTGGCTGAACGAAGGCGTTCAGTAAAATCAGTTTTGAATGGAACGCACGTGCGAGGTGCACCGCGTATGCTGCAGCATTCCGTGAAGCGGGTGAGAAATCAGTAGCTACGATAATCGTTTTCATGTTGCCGAGAATTGAACCTGTGTGTTCTGCCGCAAAAATTGTTTAACCTCATCGGGCAGACAGGCTATCACATCGCGCAGCTGCCCCGGCGAGATATAGTCACCAAGAACCCTGAGCACCACGCCAACCTTCCTGCGTGCCGATTCGTCATCACCAAGGTCGAAGGCAGCAAGGCCATCGTCGAGCCGTCGTATTTCGTCTATAAATTCTGAAAGACGGTGGCTGCGGTTACCGGTATCAGTCAGTTTCCAGCTTTCAACGTAAATGCTTTTAAGTGCCATAGGAAGCTGCGCCAGCAGGTGCATCGATTCCTGTACCGGCAACAGGTTGCGCAAAGCGTGAAGAACGGCGCGGAGTATACGGAATGCCTGTTCCTTTGGCAGTTCAATACCGTCTTCAATGCGATGCAGGAGTTCGTTGCCTTTCGCCGCGTAATGATCAAATTCTGTAGCCATGATTCAGTTGGATTAGTTGTCAGTAAATAGTGATCTGGTGATTCTCGGCCGGCAGCTGCACATCCACGCGTTTTGCCTTGGGCAGGTGCACCCGGAGTGTTTCCTCGCGGTATTCGGCGCTAACAAATTCCACGTCGGCCTGGCAGGGAAGCGGTATCCGTACCTGGTAGTTGAGTTCCGGCCTTTTGCCATTACCCCTGCGTTGCATAATATAGATCGTCAGTTCATCCGGCCGGCAACAAAGGAAAAAGTCTTCCCGGGTGAGGCCGGGGGCCAGCAGTTCAACCCTGATGGTACCGGGGAGATTGGTGATGTGAGCCGGTGGCATCGCGGTAATCATTTCGTCATCTTCGGGAAATAAACCTCTTGCGAATAAAGGGCGCTGCGGGAACCTGCCGGGAGCGGTCCTGGTGCTGGATTCAACTGTGTTTGATGTCATGGCTGCAAAATATACCGCGGGATTACTGCCCCGAATGACAGAGATAAGGTGGGTTCTGATTCATATCAATGCCAAAAAAAAGCAGGCTTCAGAGAAGCCTGCCTGGCATCGCCTGCATGGCGAAGTGCAGGTGATGCACGTTATTTTAATGCCAGTTGATTGCCTTTAACAATTACGCCTTTTTCCTGCAGGTTATTTACGATGAGTTTCCCGTATTCGTGTGCCAGCGACATTGCCGAACCGGGATTGAAAGAACGGGTTTGTACACTATAAATCAATCGCTTTCCATCATCCATCGTGTAGAAATTGCTTTCCCAGAAATACTTTGTGTTTTCCTGGTAATATCCCGGCTCGTAGATGCGCATCCGCATGGTGGTGTAGTAACCCCAGAAATGGTTATGGTATAAAACGTAGGGAGAATAGTATATGTGCGCGGGCACATATTCCTTTTCCTGTGATTTATCGAGCATAACCACGGTGATCACCGCATCCACACCGCTGTTTTTTATCTTCGACAAGGCCTCTTCTTCCTTCATACCGGTAAACGTCTTCGGTCCGTATTCGTCGAGCGCAGATACTGCTGCATAGCCGAGTGACTTCAGATCGTCCACCATTTGCGTTTCCATATCCTGGCGGAGGCCGAGATCTTTATCGTTAATGAGACCGAGTACAAGTATCTTATTGAACATACGCGGGCTTGTTCCGGGAGCCTTCCAGCTACTCGTGATCCTGCTGCTGGAACAGGCTGAAACCAGGATCACAGATACAATCACGATTATGGTTTTCATATTTCAACAGTTTGTTTTCATAAAAAAAGCTCCGCCGGAAGCGGAGCTTACTAATGCTCACCGTGCTACTTAACAGCGATATGCCTGCCCGGCACTTCCTTCTTCGCTTCTTCTGTCTTTGGCAGCATAATGCTGAGAATACCACCCTCGTACTTCGCGTCGATCTTTTCCTTCTTCACTTCCTCGGGTAGGGTAAATGTGCGGGTGAAGCTCGAATAGTTATATTCCTCGCGTGTCATCTTCTTGTCCTTTTCTTCTTTCCGCTCTTCTTTTTCAGCACTGATGGTTAGCAGATTCCCGTCGATATCGATATGGAAATCTTCTTTCTTCATACCCGGAACGGCAATTTGAAGTTCATAACTGTCGTTTTTCTCCTCAATATTCACTGCGGGAACGGTAAGCGTTCTGTTAGTCAGTGAACCTGTATCCATCCACTCGTTCCATGGGCGGAAAAATTCATCGAATACTGAAGGAAGGAATCCTGTTCTGCGGGTCAAAGCGTTTGACATATAGCCTCCTATTTTTTCACAAATAAAAAGGCAGCGACCTGGCTTAACAAGGATGGAAATCAGACGCTGACTGAGAATAATCAGTGGTTCAAAACGGTGATTCCAGTCAAGAGTTCATTGAGAGCAGTCATAAAAGGAATGCGCATCGCGGAGTAGCTTAGCAAGAAAAAAATGAACAGGAAAAATCTCGTTCCTGCAACGTTCGCGGTGATAGCAGTCGCTTTTGAGGTTTACCAGCTTGTCCGGATAGTGCGTAAACTAAGGAGCCATCGTATAAAGCCCAGGCATTCACATAGCAGCCTGCTGGAGGGGAAATTGCTGGACAAGGCCGATGTTTGTGCTATCTGTTAAACAGGTTCCGGAGGCGTTTTTCATTGATAATGGTGATCGTGCCATCGTCACCGATTTCTATGAGCCGCTCAAACCGGAAATCGCTCAGCGTACGGATGAGTGACTCTGTTGCCGTTCCTGCAATATGTGCCAGGTCATCGCGGTGGATGTTTACCTGGAATAAGCTGCCTGGTGCCGGCTGGTATTTCCGCTGGAGCAACAGCAGCGCATCCGCAACTTTTTTACGGAGTGAATTATAAGCAAGCCCCACCAGTTTTTTTTCATGGTCGAATATATTCTTCGCCAGCAATTTGATAAAGCGCCTGCTGATTACGGGGTATTCATTGATCAGTTCTTCGAAATCCTGCCGGGGAATCACGAGCAGCTCGGTGAATTCCATCGTCTCGGCCGACTCACGGTAAGCGCTCCCTTCCAGCAGAGCGGTATGGCCGAGAAAGTCACCAGGTCCGAGCAGATCAACCACCAGTTCCTTTCCCTCGTCGCTGCACTTGCAGAGTTTAACCTTACCCTGCTTTACGTAATACAGTTTATGCGGTCGTTGTCCTTCCTCATATATCCGTTGCTTGCGGTTGTAATGATCGGTATTACGACCTTCGAGGAAGCGATTAATGATCTCCGCTTCCGGCAGTTCTTCCCGTTGTTCCCTCACCCCGGAAGCATCAGAGGGATGCACCAGGTGTTCTGTTCGTTTCAACCTGCTTTCTATTGCTTCCAGCAGTTCCGTGCCGGCGAACGGTTTTCGTATATAGTCGTCAGCACCGGACTGCATTGCCCTGCGCATTTCTTCCCTGGCATCAGCGGCACCGAGCAGTATTACAGGCTTCTGGTTCAGCGATGGATGCTTTTGCAGTAGTTTGAGGACCCCGAATCCATCGAGCAAAGGCATATCAATGTCTGATATAATCACGTCCGGATTCTCGCGAAAGGCGATCTCGATTCCTTTTTTTCCGTTTTCTGCCGTCACCACTTCATATTCCGCGAGGCCGAGGATATCTGCAGTATTTCGCATAACCTCTTTGTCATGTTCAATCAGGAGTATCTTTTTCATGTACGTTACCGTGGTTTAGAGAAAAGGGATAATCAGTAAATCAAAGGATAAAAAAGCAGATGTGCAATGACAAATCTCAATTTCGCTGAATTTTATCCGACCGGGTGATACTATGATAAGCAGGTAGTTTACCGGGAGTAAACATCGACTGATTATTGTCAGTGACTGAATGACGAAAGTCCCCGTTCAGGCTCCTGACCAGCTATTAGTTTT
>DASVBM010000245.1:0-5033 GCA_036375835.1 Chitinophagaceae bacterium
GCCAAGCAGGCATACAGCAAAGTGACTGATCCACTGAACTTCGGAACGCTTGCCACCGTATTCAGCATCGCTGAAAACCGTGAGGATCTTTCCGCCTACGTCCGCGCGCAGGGCCGGGATGTTGTTTACAGCTACAGCGAAAGCTTCCGTATACCGATGGCTGACCAGAAGTTCAACCAGGTGATGGATGGAATAGAACAACAATGGCAGGAAGGTGCGAGACTCAGCACCATCATAGATCTCTTCGAAAATAACCGTAACTATTTTACAAGTTCACAGGCGGTTGAACTCATCAGCTCCGTTGCTGATGAAAGCAGCAGGTTACACCTCGCGAAAGCTGTGTACAGCAGGCTCACCGATCCGGAAAATTTCGCAACTATATATAGTTTATTCTCCGACACCGCAATGGTTAGCTCGCTCAGGTCGTATATCGCGGCGAGCGCAGATAACATGATTGGCGTTCATAACTACGGGAAGACAGCGCTGAGCGACGACCAGTTTGCCGATCTCTACCAGGCATCCCGCAGTCATTTCAGGTCGAAATCAATCCTGCGTGCCGTGCATGAGGCGTTTACAGACTCTGCCAGGTTTTACACAAGTTACCAGGCCAGGCAGCTGATCATGCTGGTGAAAAATGAAAACGACAGATTGCAACTGGCAAAAGACGCGTACAGGCAGATCGTTGATGCAGAAAACTTCCTGGCACAGATGAATGATCTTTTTGCCTGGGAAGCGAACCGGCAGCAACTGGCCGATTATGTGGCGGAGTTCAAACCATAGGCGGATCAATCCGCGAATCTTAATTAAAGGCTCAACCTTTACTGCCGGCTGTTTTGTTGCAGTTTCCTGAGATCGGCGGCGCTCACCTCAAACAGGTACATGCTGTACTGATAATGAGCAACGGGTGTGAATGCGGTAAGCCAGGAACAATCACGGCCTGATTTAAAATCGGTGAGCTCCGTTGCGCTGACGATGAACTTCCCGGCTTTCGGCTCTACAGGCATTCCCTGGTAGTCGGGATGTTCCGCCAGGAATTTTCTAAGCTCCCTCCTGTTCTGCCCATAGCTGATACTGGAATCATTGATTTTCCGGAAAACCAGTTTTTTAGGGCCTGTAAATTCGTTTGTGTACGACATCAGCCAGGGGAAATAAACAGCAGCAGAAACGATCATCGGGAGGAATAAAACAAAAGCTACCGGCATCACAATCCTGCGACGGGAGCCAAAGAAATGGCAGCCGGCAGCTATTGCCATGAAGATGAACGGATACACCAAAAGAAAATGACGGAACCCGGATTGAAAAGGATTGAAGAGACTCAATACCACTGAAAAAAACAACAGCGGAATAACATACCAGCAATGCGTTCTCCGGAAAGCGCCTCGTCCTGATACCAGGATAGCAATGATACCAACGAACAAGAGCACCAGTGTGGCGATGGGCAGTTTATAAAAACCAACATACAGGTAGTAGTACCAGAACCCTCCCTGATATTTTATTTTCCCGTTGACATAGGTACCATGATGTGTGCTTTCAGAATAGCCCGCACCGAGGTCACCGTGGTATTGCAACAGATCGACTCCCTGCAGGTAGCTCTTAGGAAGCGGAACCGGTATGTCGCTGATCAAGGGAGCAGATGACAACGATTTGAACAGGGCGCTCTTCCACTGCGTGGCTGAGAGCGCCTGGCCGGTGCCGGCAAAGTAGAATGACAGATTTAGTATCAGCAGGGTAATCAGGGTGGACACAGCTGCAGCCCGCATCAGCTTTGCGAGATGCTGCCTGCCTGGCCTGACCATAGAATAGATAATTCCCACCAGTAACAGCAAAGGAATGATATACAACAGGGAGGCTTTGCACAACAGACCCGCAGCAAGCCAGGCTGAAAAGTAAAATAGTTGCAGCCTGCTTCTTCCGAAGAAAAAGCGGTAAAAATGAAAAGCCGTTGCCAGCAAACAGGCCCCTGAAGCCATGTCGGATGTGATGATCATCGAATAACTGATCACCATCGGATCAAAGAGAAAAAACAATAACGGAATGATCCAATAATCACCGGGAAATAAGATTCGTATCCAGCGAAACAAGTATAGCGCGGCGACTATGGTAAATATTACCATAACATATCTCCCCGCGAGAATATCTGAAGCGCCATTATCCATCGCGCGATAATGCGGGCTTACCAACTGCCGGATCGCACGGGGAATGGCAGCCACCACCATTAAAGGGGTTTTGCTGTCATACATCCTGTTGGTTCGCTCCGCTTTCCCTTTCGCCCAATGAACACTATAGGCATAATAGTCCATTTCGTCGAACGTGATGCTCTGGCGGGAAATAAAAACCGAGGCAATAACGATGTGGAGCAATAAAAAGACCAACAGTAACAACCGTTGGTCTTTCCAGTATTGCTTTTTAAAATAATATTTCACCGGCATGTGATCTATCCGGCAGTGAATGTATCAAATGTTTAGCTATCCAGCTTCAAAACAGCGAGGAAGGCTTCCTGGGGAACTTCCACGCTTCCGATCTGGCGCATTCGTTTCTTACCTTCTTTTTGTTTTTCGAGGAGTTTGCGTTTACGGCTGATATCACCACCATAACATTTAGCGGTCACGTCTTTCCGCATTGCGCTGATCGTTTCGCGTGCGATGACCTTAGCTCCGACGGCTGCCTGGATCGCGATCATGAATTGCTGCCTTGGCAATAGTTCCTTCAGCTTTTCGCACAGCCTGCGGCCGAAGTCCTGCGCGCGGCTGCGATGTATCAGCGCACTGAGGGCATCCACTTTTTCATTATTCAGCAGTATATCCATCTTCACGATATCGGCGTCACGATACCCTATCGGGTGATAATCGAAGGAGGCGTATCCGCGTGTTGAAGACTTCAGCTTATCGTAGAAATCAAATACAATTTCCGTTAATGGCATCTCGAATATCAGCTCTACCCTTGTGGTGGTGAGGTAACTCTGGTTCACCAGGATACCCCGCTTGCCGAGGCAAAGGGTCATGATATTCCCGATATAGTCCGGCGTGCTGATAACCTGCGCTTTGATAAACGGTTCTTCGATCTTTGCCAGTTTCACCGGATCAGGCATTTGCGAGGGGTTGTTGACAATAATTTTTTCACCCCTGGTGGTATGCGCAATGAAACTTACGTTCGGCACAGTGGTGATTACTGTCTGGTTGAACTCTCTTTCCAGTCTTTCCTGGATAATCTCCATGTGCAGCAGGCCCAGGAACCCGCACCTGAAACCAAACCCCAGGGCTTCCGAGGTTTCTATCTCATAGGTGAGCGAGGCATCGTTCAGCTGCAGTTTGTCCATACACTCCCGCAGTTCCGCAAAATCTTCGGTTACCACGGGAAAGATACCTGCGAATACCATTGGCTTCACTTCTTCGAATCCGTGGATACTTTCAGCAGGATTTGCCACAAGCGTGAGCGTATCGCCCACCTTCACTTCTTTTGCATTCTTGATACCGGTGATGATATATCCAACGTCGCCGGTGCTCACCTCGTTCCTGGGTTCGAGGCCCAGTTTCAGGATACCGACCTCGTCGGCTTCATAGGTCTGATCGGTATTTACAAATTTTACTTTATCGCCTTTACGCAGGGTTCCGTTGAATATCCGATAATAGGCGATGATACCGCGGAAACTGTTGAATACACTGTCGAAAATAAGCGCCTGCAATGGAGCGGCCGGGTCACCTTCCGGCGCCGGAATACGTTCAACGATCGCGGCCAGAATTTCTTCGATGCCGATACCGCTTTTACCACTCGCCAGCAGGATTTCTTCTTCTTTGCAGCCAATCAGGTCGATGATCTGGTCTTTTACTTCCGGGATCATCGCGCCGTCCATATCTATCTTGTTTATCACCGGGATGATCTCGAGATCGTTATCCAGTGCCAGGTAAAGATTGCTGATCGTCTGCGCTTGTATACCCTGGGAAGCGTCCACGAGCAGCAAAGCTCCTTCGCAAGCGGCGAGTGCACGGCTGACCTCATAGCTGAAGTCTACGTGACCGGGGGTATCAATCAGGTTGAAAATATAGTTCTGGCCTTTATACTGATACTGCATTTGTATCGCATGGCTCTTGATGGTAATTCCTTTTTCTCTTTCCAGGTCCATATCGTCCAGCACCTGGTTCATCATATCCCGCTCACCAATCGTATGGGTATGTTCTAAAAGTCTGTCCGCCAGCGTGCTTTTGCCGTGGTCGATGTGGGCGATGATACAGAAGTTCCGAATGTTTTGCATAAGAGCTGCAAAGATATTGTGCCAGAAGGATTTTGAAGGGATTTAACAAACTGAATTCTCAGTGTTTTGCGAAGCGTCGGTACACAGATCCAAACTGTTCCCCAACAACTTCTGCTGAATAGCGGCGACGGGTTATGGAGATGATCGTTTCCCTGTTAAACCCGCCGACTCGCATCAGCCTTGTCATCACTTCCGCAAGCGCAGCGGGTTGATGCAAGGGTACGTGAATGCCTGTTACCCCTTCTTCCACGTTCTCGTAAAAAACGGGAAAATCGCTGACGATTACCGGGAGCCCGCAGGCATTGGCTTCAACGATTACGCAGCCAAAAGTTTCATAATTCGAATAGAGGATCAACGCATCGGAAGCCGCAACAAGCTCCGCAAGTTGAAGCTGCGGCATCTCCGGGTGGAATAAGATGGTTGTATCCAGTCCTTTTTCCCTGATCATGTTCCGGTATTCCGGATGTTCCGGTCCTACAACGTGGAGTAAAAAACGGACCGATCGCTGTTTCAACAACCCGCAGGCTTCGATGAGGTCACCAGCATTCTTCTGCGGGGACAGTGTTGAGACGTGAACAAAATTGAATATGTTTCCCTGGGGACGTTCGACTGGACGAAATACATCCATCTGCACCAGGTTGGGAATCACAGTGTATTCTGTGGTTTGGAAGCGATCACGAATCTTTTTTGCCAGGTAATCTGAAACAGTGGTCAGGTGCACAGCATGTTTCAGCAGTTTTGCGATGGTGTTTCGCTGGAACCACGTCAAACGTTCGAATTCTCC